>NZ_JAFCUP010000013.1:0-82128 GCF_049896585.1 Flavobacterium sp. DSR2-3-3 | reverse complement strand
GGAGCAAATAAAGAACATTTATTCCATTCGAGAGAGAGGGCTTTTTAAAAGTCCTTTCTTTTGAAAAAATGTCTTTACATACACCCTAAAAGTTGCATTAGTTAGTTGAATCTAGTAATAAAAAACATAAAGCATCAGAAATTTCATTGTTTTCCAGGGTGTATTTAAAAGTGTTGGGACAGCCAGCAAGCAGCCTGTACTGGATTAGAATAAATAGAATTTTGGCAGGGTTTGCGTGAGGGAGTGCAGCGGAAATCCTTTATATTTTTTCTTCAAAAATATAAAGATTGCAGCGAAAAGCCCGACCCTTGTGGTCACGCCCAAATACAACAAAACCCCAAGAAAATCTTGAGGCTTTGTTTGTATACTGGAAGTTGGATTTTTGACTTTCCAACTTTCAACTTTAAGACTTTTTACTATAGAGCCACTACTCCTTTTATTCGGCGTAAAGCTTCAATTAACAATTCTTCGCTGGTTGCGTAAGAAAAACGGATACAGTCTGGGTTACCAAATGCGTCACCGGTTACGGTTGCTACATTAGCTTCGCCCAAAAGATACATAGAAAAATCATTGGCATCCTTGATAAACGTTCCTCTTAATGTTTTTCCGAAGAAAGAGGAAACGTCTGGGAATACATAAAAAGCACCTTCGGGAACGTTGATTTTTACTCCTGGAATATCTTTTAGCAATCCAACGACTAAATCTCTACGGCTATGGAAAGCGTCCACCATGTGTTTTAGAACACTTGGGTCAGCATCTACTGCGGTAATAGTAGCGCGTTGTGCAATACTATTGGCACCACTTGTTACTTGTCCTTGAATTTTTGTACACGCTTTGGCGATGAATTCTGGTGCGCCAATATATCCAATTCTCCATCCTGTCATAGCAAAAGCTTTTGCTACTCCATTTACGGTAATAGTTCTTTCTAACATTCCTGGGATAGATGCGATGCTGCAAAAAGTTCCGGAGAAATTGATGTGCTCGTAGATTTCGTCAGCAACAACATATACGTGTGGGTGTTTTTCCAACACTTTGGCAAGAGCCGTTAATTCTTCTCTGTTGTATACCGATCCGCTTGGGTTACAAGGTGAACTGAACCACATCATTTTTGTTTTTGGTGTGATCGCTGCTTCTAATTGTTCTGGTGTGATTTTGAAATCAGTGTCGACAGAAGTTGGAACTTCTACAGGAATCCCACCTGATAATTTTACAATTTCGAAATACGAAACCCAGTAAGGAGCCGGTAAAATTACTTCGTCACCATCGTTTAGCATTACTTGAGCTATGTTGTATAACGATTGTTTTGCTCCTGTTGATACTACAATTTGAGAGGGTTTGTACTCTAAATCATTGTCTCTTTTGAATTTTCTGCAAATGGCTTCTTTTAATTCTAAATATCCTTCTACCGGAGAATAAGTACTGTAATTTTCGTCAATCGCATTTTTAGCCGCTTCTTTTATAAAATCAGGTGTATTAAAGTCCGGTTCTCCTAAGCTCAAACTAATGATGTCTTTTCCTTGTGATTTTAATTCTCTGGCTAAAGCAGCCATTGCTAATGTTTGAGAGGTAGATAAATTATTTATTCTATCGGATAATGGATTCATTTTAATAGGTTGTAGTTAGTTTTTTATTTAAGTAGAGATGCCTGCAGAGATGCACCGCAGTGCATCTTTTCTAAACGTTGTGCTTTTTAATGATTATGTAAGTTCTGGTTTCATTCCCAACTCTTTCAAATGTTTGAAATGGGCAATAACAGCGCTTCGCATTGTTTTGTATTCGTAATACGGCAAGTTGCATTCTTGAGCGGTTTCTTTTACGATACTGGCAATTTTACCATAATGTACGTGGCTGATATTTGGGAAAATATGGTGCTCAATCTGGTGATTCAATCCTCCGGTGTACCAGTTTACGATTTTGTTTTTTGGAGCAAAATTCGTTGTTGTGAACAATTGGTGAATGGCCCAAGTATTGTCCATTTCGCCTAATTCATTTGGAGATGGATTCGTAGTTTCTTCAACAACGTGAGCTAACTGGAACACAACACTTAGAATTAGACCAGCTGTATAATGCATCACGAAGAAACCGATAAGAACTTTCCACCACGTAATTCCAATAACGATTGGTAACACGATCCAGATAGAAACGTAAATTATTTTAGTGATGATTAGAGTCGTCCAAAGTGTTTTTGGGCTTTTTGCTTCTCCGTAAGATAATTTTCTTTTCAAGTAGCTTCTCATCTGTTTAAAGTCAGTTGTGATAGCCCAATTGAACGTTAACAATCCGTATAAGAATACCGAATAATATTGCTGAAAACGGTGAAAGTTATACCATTTGGCATCTTTTGTAAAACGAATTACACGTCCGGCATCTAAATCCTCATCGTGACCCGGAATGTTCGTGTAGGTATGGTGTAATACATTATGTTGCACTTGCCAGTTGTATACATTTCCTGCCAAAACATAAATAGTTCCACCCATGAATTTGTTGACCCAAGTTTTATTGGAATACGAACCGTGATTACCATCGTGCATCACATTCATTCCTACTCCGGCCATTCCAATTCCCATAACTATTGTTAACAGAAGATGTGCCCAAAATGGCATACCAAGTGTTACAATTAAAAAGTAAGGCGCAAGAAAAACAGAAAACAAAATTATAGTTTTCAAATACAGTTTCCAGTTGCCTGTCTTTTGGATGTTATTTTCTTTGAAGTAATTGTTAACCCGTGAGTTAAGTGTTCTAAAGAACTTTAAGCTATCTTGCTTAGCAAATGTTGGTGCACTATTAATCATATATTTTTAATAAAGTTCAAAGGTAATTATTATAAATTTTTGGATATACAAATTTGACATAAATATTTTAACTCTAAAGTATTACTTTTGTTAAAAAATTAATAGATGGACGAGATTCTTAAGTATTTTCCTAATTTAACTGATATTCAGAAAGAACAGTTCGAGAAACTCAATTTTTTATACCACGATTGGAATGAAAAAATCAATGTTATTTCGAGAAAAGATATTGATGCCTTGTACATCAAACATATTTTGCATTCATTGGGAATAGCCAAAATAATAAACTTTGAACCCGGAACGTATGTTCTGGATGTAGGCACTGGTGGAGGATTTCCTGGAATTCCATTGGCGATTCTTTTTCCGGAAACCCGTTTTTATTTGATTGATATTATTGCCAAAAAGATAAAAGTGGTCCAGGCTGTTGCCGAAGGATTGGAATTGAAAAATGTAAAAGCGGAGCAAATGCGTGCTGAAAATGTAAAAGGAGATTTCGACTTTATCGTGAGTCGTGCCGTAACGAATATGCCGGATTTTGTTTCTTGGGTAAAAACCAAAATCAAAAAGAACAATAAACATGAATTAAAAAACGGAATTTTGTATTTAAAAGGAGGCGATTTAACCGAAGAATTAAAGGACTTTCCAAAAGCTACTGAATACAATCTTGCTGACTTTTTTGAAGATGAATTCTTTGAAACTAAGAAAGTGGTACATGTGCCATTGAAGTTTACGAGTTAGGTTATTACTTCGTTCCTCACAATGACAGTAATAAAACAAAACCGAGAGAAATTCAAATCAATTGAATTTCTCTCGGTTTTTTAAATAATTAAATGAGGTTGCTTAGTTCCTCACAATGACTTTATTCTCCCAAAAACGCGTATCTGTAATCTACTGGAGTGATAAAAGTTTCTTTGATCGTTCTTGGCGAAGCCCAACGCAATAAATTCAATGCTGAACCTGCTTTATCATTCGTTCCAGATGCTCTTGCACCACCAAAAGGTTGCATTCCTACAACGGCTCCGGTTGGTTTATCATTGATATAGAAGTTCCCGGCTGCATTTTGCAATTTGGTAGTTGCCTGCTCAATTGCATAACGGTCTTGACTGAAAACAGCACCTGTTAGCGCGTATTCTGAAGTTGTGTCAACTAGTTCCAAAGTTTCTTCCCATTTGTTGTCTTCGTAAACGAAAATTGTCATTACAGGTCCAAATAATTCGGTTTCCATAGTCGTGTAATGAGGATTGGTAGTTACAATTATAGTTGGTTCAATAAAATAACCAATAGATTTGTCGTAATTTCCTCCAACTATTATTTCAGCATCAGCATCTTTTTTAGCTTGGTCAATAAAACTAGCCAATTTGTCAAAAGATCCTTCATGAATAACCGCAGTAATAAAATTACCAAAATCTTCCGGAGAACCCATTTTCATGGATTTGGTGTCGGTGATAAGTTGTTCTTTAATTGCTGGCCACAAACTTCTAGGAACGTAAGACCTAGAAGCTGCTGAACATTTTTGACCTTGAAATTCAAATGCACCGCGAACAATTCCTGTTGCCACTTGTTTTGGATTTGAACTTGAGTGCGCAATGATAAAGTCTTTTCCTCCAGTTTCTCCTACAATTCTTGGGTAGGTTTTGTAATGATGAATATTAGTCCCAATTTTTGCCCAAATATCTTTGAATACATGAGTTGAACCTGTAAAGTGAATTCCTGCGAAATCACGGCTTGCCAAAACAGTGTCGGTAATCATCAAAGCATCTCCAAAAACTACGTTGATAACGCCATCAGGAACACCAGCTTCTTTAAATACTTCAATAATGATTTGTGCAGAGAAAACTTGGCTGTCGCTTGGTTTCCAGATCACAACATTACCCATCATTGCAGCACTTGCGGGAAGATTTCCGGCAATGGCAGTAAAGTTGAATGGAGTAATCGCGTATACAAAACCTTCAAGAGGTCTATATTCTAGGCGGTTCCACATATCTGAATTTGAACTAGGCTGATCACCGTAAATTTGCGTCATGAATTCTACATTGAAGCGTAAGAAATCAATAAACTCACAAGAAGCATCAATTTCTGCCTGATGTATGTTTTTAGATTGTGCAATCATAGTTGCAGCATTTATTCTCGCTCTGTAAGGACCAGCAATAAGTTCAGCTGCTTTCAGGAAAATAGCTGCTCTTTGTTCCCAAGCCATATTTGCCCACGCTGTTTTAGCTTCTAATGCGTTTGCAATTGCTTGCTCAACATGTACTTTTTCGGCTAAATGATAGGTTCCTACGACGTGTTTGTGATCGTGAGGAGCAGTCATATTTTTTGTGTTTCCAGTTCTAATTTCTTCGCTTCCAATATATAATGGCACGTCGATTTTAGAATTCCACATTTTTGTGTAAGCTGCTTGTACAGCTGCTTTTTCTGGTGAATTTGGTGCATAACCTTTTACTGGTTCGTTTACCGCTTTTGGTACATGAAAAAATCCTTTTAACATATTTGTAAAATTATAAAATTAGAAATCCTTGTAATGTCTTTTTTAATAAGTCACAAAAGTACGAAGGATTGTTTGAAAAAAGACATTTTTTGCTGTAAACTAAAAGTAACAACTTTTGATTATTGTGTATTAAGTCAGATAGAAATGGTAAAATTGATGCGGTCTCTTTGTATTTTTTCTTGTGAAATAAGAGCGATTTTAGGAGCTTTTGTTTTACTTATAAAAAAATAAAAGGATGACGAAGACTTTTAATTAATTGCTTCGGCTATTGGTACTTTCAATTACGGGTGCTAAATGATCTACTAAAAAAATAAAAATGAATTTTAATTCAAGGCAAAAGGAGCGCATAATCTGAAAGTAGGAACTATCACTTTGAAATTTTTTGTGGAGGTAAAATTGATCATGTTGAAATACCCTTTCATTGCGCCATACGGTGAAGAAAGTAAACAGCCAGAACTGTATGTATGCAATTCACCAGGTTTCAAAACTGGTTTTTTTCCAATTACACCTTCGCCATCAACAATTTCGATTTCATTTAAAGAATCAAAAATTTCCCAATGGCGGGAAATCAACTGAACAGAATCCTTACTGTGATTTTCGATTGTGATTACGTAACTAAAGGCAAAATGGATCTTGTAGTTTTTGAAGTAAGTACCCTCAAAACTAGTCAATACCGAAATTTTTATACCTCTTGTTATTTGAGAAACCATGTTAAATGGATGAATATGTGATTATTATTGACAAATTTACAAAAAAATGGTATCTTTTTGTTAAAAGTCAAAAAAGTTTTTTAGTTAATTATATTTACGGAACTCGCCATTCCTTTGCCCACAACTCTGTCGTATCGGTCAATGTTTTCTCTATAATAAACTAGAATGGTATACTCATTTTCTGTTTGGTAGAAATTGCCGTCTATTGCATTTTCCTGATCAATGACTCCTTGGTCATCAGCGACCGTGTATTGAAAATTTGTAAATCCTTGTTTAATTAAAATGGCTTTCTCATAAATTCCCTTTTTAGAATTGTAATCCATTTTAAATTCAGGACTTAAGTTGTAATTATTGAACATTCCAGTGACATAAATGTTTTTGTTCAATCGGAAACTGGGTGCCGAAAGGCTGAAATATACCCAGGCATAATCCGCTTCGATTTCGCTCTTCGTTACATTTAAATTATTGATAACAAAACCGCCATTTACATCTTGAGTGAATGAGTAAGGCTGGTTTGCTCTTGCATCACTGGTAAACAGAAATGACCCATAAATGGGCGTATTAGAATCGATTCGGGCTACATTGTTGCTTGCGGATCGTATGTCTTTGTTTTCAAAAAATAGAAATTCGTTTCCCGCCCAAAACTGAGTTTCGCTATCGTATTTGTAAATTAAATCATTGCCAATGGTGTATTGAGGCGCAATGTTTTTTAGAGCTGTTTTCCATTGCCCGTTTTGAAGCGCAAGCACTTTGACGTTTCGCAGCGGATTTTGGAACGTAATTGTATTCGATTTGATACTGAAATCCAAATTTTGTTTTGCTTCAATATTGCTTATTGTTCGCGCTCTTTTCACCTGAATGGGAACCGTAACCAAATCTTCATAGATAATAAATTTTCTGGAAAACACTACTTCTTTGTTTTCGTCCAATACTTTAATCATGTAATTTCCGCTGATCTTTAATTGTTGCGTAAACTGATTTGGAATCGCTAATTTGTAATGCGAGTAGATTTGCAAAGTGTTGAATGAATTGGTGTAATCCTGAATTCTTTGATTGTCAAAACCTTCCAGGTATTCATTTTTAGGGATTGCGGTTGGGTTCCAGTTGTAATCGCAATGAATTATTTCGTAATAATAATTGGCTTCATTGCCAAAAAGATCATCAAATTCTAATTGAAATCCTTCTCCTAATTTTAAAAATGGAATTATATTTTGGTTATTCTGAATAAAAGAAATAGTCTTAATGTGGTACGGAGGGGCGATTTCTTTTTCTGCTTGCGCAAAAGAAAAACAGGAAAAAAATACACTGAGAATAAGAAAAGCTATTTTGAGAAAAGGTTTCGTCATTGTCTAGAACTTATGATTGGGTAAATATAACAATTACCTTTTGTTTTTGGTAAATGATGTGTTTTTAGGTCACTATTTTTTTTGTGCGTAATATCTGTTAATTTTATCTTAATCCAAGTTATTTTTAAGTGCTAACTAGCTAGTTTTACTTTAAATAAACAAACCTTATGAAAAAAATCAACAAATTAGTATTTGGCGTTTTGCTTTTTCCATTAGCGGCTTTTGCCCAACAAATGGATTATTCAAAAGTCATTCCTTTTGATTCAAGCGTGAAGACTGGAAAATTGGAAAATGGATTAACCTATTATATCAAGAAAAATGCCAAACCGGAAAACAAAGTAGATTTGCGCTTAGTCGTCAATGCGGGATCCATTTTAGAAACTGATGACCAACAAGGATTAGCGCATTTTATGGAGCACATGTGTTTTAATGGAACCAAGCGCTTTCCAAAAAACCAATTGGTTGATTATTTACAGAGTATCGGTGTAAAGTTTGGACAGCATTTAAATGCCTACACCAGTTTTGATGAAACAGTTTATTTTTTACCAATTCCATCAGACAATCCTGAAAAACTGGAAAAAGGATTTCAAATTATAGAAGATTGGGCTTTTAATACGGTTTTGACTTCAGAAGAAATTGATAAAGAAAGAGGAGTTGTTCTGGAAGAATATAGGTTAGGTTTAGGAGCCGGAAAAAGAATGCAGGCACGTTATATTTCTAAAATGATGCATGAATCTCATTATGCGGAGCGTTTGCCAATTGGTCAAAGAGAAGTTTTAGAAAAATTCAAACACCAGTCGTTAATTAACTTTTACAAGGATTGGTACCGTCCAAATTTGATGAGCGTAATTGTCGTAGGTGATATTGATGTTGCTGCCATGGAGCAGAAGATTATTTCTCATTTTTCAGGGTATAAAAATCCAGCTAATGAAAAACCTAGAAAATTTTATGACGTTCCTAATCATAAGGAAACTTTTGTAGCTGTTGAAAGTGATAAAGAAGCGTCAAGCGCTCAAGTACAATTGATGTACAAAGATTACGGCGCTCCAAAACCAGTAGTGAATGTTGGTGATTTTAAGAATTATATTGTTGAGGGATTATTCTCTACGTTGTTAAATACTCGATTGGGTGAATTGACTAACTCAGCGACACCGCCATTTACTTATGGATATTCGTATTACGGAGGAACTTTTGCCCGAAATAAAAAAGCATATCAATCTTTGGCGATGTCTCAGGAAGATAAACAGTTAAGCGCTTTAAAAGTGTTGGTAACTGAAAATGAAAGAGCTAAGAAATTTGGATTTACTCAAGGAGAATTAGATCGTTCTAAATCAGAATTTCTTGCTACTATTGAAAAAGCGTATAACGACAGAGATAAAACCAACTCCGTGAATTTTGTTGGAGAATACCAATCTAATTTCTTGGAAAAAGAGCCCGTTCCCGGAATCGAATGGACGTATCAAACGATGAAACAATTGATGCCTTTGATTGATTTGAAGGATGTAAACAATTTGATTAAGGATTATGTTAAAGAGGATAACCGCGTTGTTATTCTGACTGGTCCTGAAAAAGAAGGCTTAAAAAAAGTTACAGAACAACAAGTTTTAGAGGCTTTAAAAATCAATACAGATGATATTAAGCCTTATGAAGATGCTGCTGTTGCTACAAGTTTATTGAGGAATGAAGTTAAAAATGGTACTATTGTTAAGCGTGAAAGCAATGCTAAAATTGGAACAAAGACTTTAATTTTATCCAATGGTGTAAAAGTAGTTTACAAAAATACAGATTTTAAGAATGATGAGGTTCTTTTTGAGGCAGTGAGTCTTGGAGGATCTAATTTATATTCTAATGAAGATATGAAAAAAGTTCAATTTGCAAATGGAGCTTTGGCGGAAGCCGGATTCTCCGGATTAAAATTGAATGATATCAATAAATTTATGACGGGTAAAATAGCGAGAGTAAATCCATATATAGGGGGAACTACTGAGGGTTTAAGAGGGAATGCTACTCCTAAGGATTTAGAATATCTGTTCCAAATGACGTATGCTTATTTCACGGATTTGAACTATGATCCTGAAGCTTTTGAAGGCTTTAAACAAAAACAGTCTAGTTTCTTTAAGAATATGGCTTCGCAACCACTAAACTATTTTCAGCAAGAGTTTTATACTTATCTGAATAAAGAAAATCCAAGATTCAACGGAATTATGCCGACGGATCAGTCGTGGGCTGCAACAGATTACAAGTTAGCCTACACTAAATACAAAGAGCGTTTTGCTAATGCTTCTGATTTTGAGTTTTATTTCGTCGGAAATATTGATGATAAAACTATGGAAGCGTATTCTATCAAATATTTAGCGTCTTTACCAGCCACTGATAAAAAAGAGAAAGCAGTTGATTTAGGTTACCGAATGTTAAAAGGAGACTTGAAAAAAGTAGTCAACAAGGGAGCAGATCCTAAAAGTACCGTGACGATTATGTATTATGGAGATGCAAAATATTCTGCTAAAGATGCCATGAGTATGCAAGCTTTAGGTGAAGTTTTGACAATAAAACTAATTGAACAATTACGTGAAAATGAAAGTGGCGTTTATGGCGTTTCGGCACGAGGAAGTTTAAATAAAGTTCCAAATGGATCCTACAACTTTTCAATTGGGTTTCCATGTGGACCAGATAATGCTGAAAAATTGACAGCTTCTGCTTTAAAAGAACTTCAAAACATTATTGATAATGGACCGGATGAAAAAGATGTGGCAAAATTCAAAGAAGGGGAACTGGCTGATTTCAGAAAAGACAGCAAAGAAAACAGATACTGGTTGTCTAACTTTACGAGATCTTACATCAATGGAAATAGTCCTGAAGAGGTTTTGGAATTTGAAGAAACGGTCAATTCGGTAACGGCTAAGGATATGCAAGATATTGCAAAAAAATACCTTACAAAAGATAAAGTAATTGGAATACTAATGCCGGAAAAAAAATAAATCAATTTAATTATAAACTAAAAACCTGCTAAAATTAACTTTAGCAGGTTTTTTTTATGGTAGAAATTATAGTAGGACGATTCGCTGTAATTATTAACAATAACAGACTTTAAATACAAACACATTGGAGTTAAAGTAATTATTAATTAACACCGCACTTACATTAACTTGTTGCAAGAAAGACGACAGCAAACCACAAAACCCAATAGACCAATTACCTCCTGCTACACAAATTGGCGCAAATACTGCTGGATGCTTGTTAGATGGAAAAGCCTTTTTACCAAAGGGCTATTTACCTACAGGTAATTTAGTTTGTAATTATATTGATGGAAAAGATTTCACTGTTAACCTCGCTCAAAAACTAAATAATCAAACAATATTAATAGGCATTATAAGCAATAATCAAAGTTTAGTTGTTGGTCAAACGTACATTTTAAAAGAATATGGAGCAAATTCTCAATTTGGGGAATATAATATATATCAAAATATTGGAGATTTGCGATATAAAACAACTTCAACAATCACAGGCGAACTAAAAATAACCAATCATAATTTTAATAAAGCAATACCGTCTGGTATTTTCTGGTTTGATGCAATAAACTCTGAAGGGGGAAAAATACAAGTACTCGATGGTCGATTTAATAGGGAATATTAAAAATTAATTATAAAAAGTAAGATTGGCAAAAAGATAATTTTACAAAGATCAAATTAAACAACACCTCACATTTATGTAATTTAAAAAATCATTAAGATCAAATAGTTGCAATAAAATTAACTAAAAATTAACACGTAAAAAGTATATATATTTTTTTTTTAACAAAAACTTAACCAATGAAAAACCTACTATTTTTATTCGCAACAGTTCTTATATTAAGTTGTTGCTCTACAGATGACAACAAACCGAAAAAGCCAATAGACCAACTACCTCCTGCTACACAAACAGGTGCAAATACTGCTGGTTGTTTAATAAATGGTGAAGCATTTTTACCAAAAGGAACTGGAATAATATTAAATTGTTTATATCAAGACGGATTGAATTTTGGATTAAGAATTACTGAAAATATGAATGATACTTCAAGATCAATTTATATCTCAACTTTAAATCAAAATTTAGAAATAGGTAAAATATACGACTTACAGGAATATAATTCTAAATGGGGGCAGTTTGTTGTATTTACGGGAGGTATCGGTAAAGATGATTACAGAACAACCTTAACAATCACTGGCGAACTAAAAATCACTAATCATAATTTTAGCAAAGCAATACTATCGGGAACATTTTGGTTTGATGCTGTAAACTCAAAAGGAGAAAAAATTCAAGTTCGTGAAGGTCGCTTTGATATGGAATATTAAAACTAATTATAAAAAAGTAAGATTGGCAAAAAGACAGTCTTACCAAAATCAAATTGAACAATATCTCATCTTTATTTAATTTAAAAAACAAATTTATGAAAAAAATTACATTCCTCCTTTTTGCTTTTTTATTTTCTATATTTTCAAATGCGCAACAAGACATCAATACGACTTTTGCAACACAAATGAACACTGTATTTGGATCGCTGGACAAAACCAAAATACCACACGGTATTCTGCTCGATTATGGTATGGAGTTTACCAATGTACCTGCTTACAATGGTACACTTACAGATAGTACGTATTCAGACAAATCTAGTTTAAATCAAATTTATAACACATTACTTTCTAGCAGAGTACGAGAAGTAAGTACGGCCTGGATAACTCCTACAGAATATGACAACAGATGGAACGGCAATAGATCAATAGGTGTTATCGCCTTGAGTGGGCTGTATTTTAAGTACGCTCAATTTGCAGATAATGCCCTTACGACTAATAAGATTATGTTGTCCAACAATAAATTTTATGACAAGGTAATCAACGGAGTATGGCAAAATCCATATCAAGAGTTGCAAACTTTTGCAATGGCAGCGCCCATCAAGCAATATGATGAATTGACTATGCAAGTAAAAATTCCTTCCAATATATTTATCTCTAATTATCAAAACCTAATAACAAGCATACAAATAGATTTTGATAATGGACAGGGATACGTAACAGTGACGTATAACCAAAACATTACGGTTAATTATACCACATACGGGACAAAAATTTGGAAATACAAACTGAATCTCAGTAATGGTACAGCTTTGTATAACCAATCAAGGATGAAAATAGGCAAAAATCAGGTAAATGGACAAACAGGACCTCCAGTTCCTCCACCCTGCCAAACCTGTAGAATTTCTCCAATAGAAAGCCCAATAAGTATAACAGCTGCAATTCCTTATCTAGGCGGATTAGGAACTGTAAAGCTGACGATTGATTATGCTGGGGATCCTAGTCAGGGACTTAAGAGACCGCTAATTGTAGCCGAAGGATTTGATCTTGGTGTAGTTTTGAATCCTGAAAAAGCATATGGGAATAATACCTATTCTGGAACATTTCAACCAAGTCTTCTTGAAAGCGGAGTTGAATTAAAAAATCTACTTTACGAAGACTACAAACAATACGACATTGTCTATGTAGATTGGAATAATGGCGTAGATTATATGCAACGTAATGCTTATGCCCTTGAGGCGGTCATAAAATACGTGAATGACCGTAAAGTTTTGAGCGGGAGTACCACTAAAAATGTAGTTTTAGGACAAAGTATGGGTGGTGTTATTGCTCGTTATGCCCTTGCAGATATGGAGCAGCGAGGCGAAAATCATCAAACCAGTCTGTTTATATCACACGATGCACCGCAACAAGGGGCTAATATTCCGATTTCTTTTCAGTATATGTTTGTCACCTTAAAAGTCAGTATGTAAAATCTCCTTTACTATTGTATGGTGGTGAAGTTTATCTTCCCATGAATACAGATACCCAACCTGTTTCTTCTTATTCGTCTATTCTCGACGCTCCAGCTTCTAAACAATTAATCGGCAATTTTGTAAATTCTAATTACGCAATAGACAATTGGGAAAACACCTCATTCTATGATGAATTAAAAGGAAAAGGGCTTGCAAATAGTGGTGGCTATCCGTTACAATGCAGGAATATCGCGATCAGTAATGGTAGCGAATGCGGTACAACTCAAAACTTTAATCCAGGTGATGACTTGGTCAATATTCAATTAAACAAAGGATTGTCTTTTTGGGGTGATTTATTCAGTTTGATTTACAATCCTTTAGGAGGATATATTGGTGGAACATTTGTAGATTCTGATCTTTATGGGGTAGCAGTTTTAGGACTATTCCCTGGGCACTCAAAATACAATGTCGATTTTAAAGCTAAATCATTATATGATACTTCCGGTAACGAGATTTACAAAGGACGTATGTCATATACCAAGAAAATTCTTTGGGTTTTAAATGTCACGGTTGATATTACTAATGTAACAAAAAACCAACCTTTGGGAATTTTACCTTTTGATACTTATGGAGGTGGCTATTTTGATACAAATACTCTAGCTGGAACTGTTAATAGCCCAAATCTAATTATAAAAGATCGTTTTGGTTTTATTCCAACAGCAAGTGCTCTAGATATTGGTAAAAGAAACATAACCTTAATAGATGAAGACTACAAAAAATCATATGTTGGGGCAATACCACTTGTTTCTCCCAAAAATAGTCCGTTTGCCAATTTCGTCACAGATTTTGATATAGTAAACCCAAACGCACACAACAAACAACACATTTCATTTAATCCCAGAAATGGAAAATGGCTAGCATCTGAACTAAACGCATTGAGCAATCCGTATACTAATCCAGAATTAGCAAATTGTTCCTTTATGTGTTCAGGAAATTCAGCATCACAAATCACTGGAAACGATGCCGTTTGTGGGACGAGTGTTTTTTCAGTTCCAAGCGGTGCTGATTCATATAATTGGTCTATAACCGAAGGTGGGTATCTTGCTAATTTAACGGGTAACAACACGTCGACTGTAACCCTAACAATTAATAATGGAAGTGGTTACGTAACTCTGCAAGTAATATATGGTAATGCTATTTGTGGTGGCATTACAATAACTAAAAGAATTTGGGTAGGTGCGCCACAAATTACAGGACTAATTTGTCCAAATCAATCTACAATATGTAGTGGCACTTTTTGCCAGCAAGAACTAGGGTTGCCTTCTTTTGATTTAACAAATAATGTTGAGGCAAGTGTTATCGGTATGACTGATTTAGAAATTGGAGAAAAAACAAATTGGGAATGGGAAAGAATTAATGCAAACATTGTAATTGCTCAAGACACTAGGGGAAATGAAATTTATATAGCTCCTAATTATATTGGACAAACAGGTGTTAGAGTTCGAGCTAAAAATAATTGTGGGTGGAGCGAATGGAGTGAGTTGTATTTTGAAGTTGTCGATTGTAGCAATAATTTAATGAGACTATCAGAAGACGAAAAAACATTTTTGGTTTATCCAAATCCTTCAAATGAAAAAGTAAACATAGACTTAAGAGATGCAAATAATCTTCCGGAAAAGAATGCTAAGATTTCAGGAGAATTATTTGATATTATGGGAAAATCAAAAGCCAAAATTCAAATTAAAGATAATAGAGCTTCATTTTTTGTTAGTGGTTTAAATAAGGGAGTTTATGTTTTAAAAATTTATATAAATGGTAAAATAGAAAGCCATCAAATTGGAGTTAAATAAACCAATTTATTTATAAACTAAAAACCTGCTAAAGTTGAATTCAGCAGGTTTTTTTATGGTGAATTATTTAAAACAAACCGGGATAATTTCCCCTTTGGCCAAGCAATATTTTTCTACTAATTCGGGTGCAATTTTAGTGGTATACTCTTCTTCGATTACTTTAAAACCAATACTTCGTAATTTATCAAAATAATCGCGTCCATAAATCCGAACGTGATCGTATTGACCAAAGATTTTAGCGCGTTCTTTTTGATCCTTAATGGTGTCATCAGCAAAAGTGGTGACTCTGGACAAATCCTGTGGAATTTGTAAAATAGCCATTCCGCCCGGTTTCAAAACCCGATACAATTCCTGCATCGCTTTTGTATCATCCGGAATGTGTTCTAAAACGTGATTGCACAGAATAACATCATATTGATTGTCTTCAAAAGGTAAATTACAAATATCAGCCTTTACGTCCGCCAAAGGCGAAAATAAATCAGTTGTAGTATAATCCAGATTTTTTTGATTGCGAAACAATTTGTAAAAAGCTTGTTCAGGTGCAAAATGCAATACTTTTAATGCTGAATTTGTTTCCCCATTTCTTAACTGTATTCTTTTAGAATTTGTAACAGAATTTGAAACAAGTTCAGATTGAAAAAAATCAGTTTCATCATTTAAATACAACCACAATAAACGATGTCTTTCCAGCGAAAGTGTGCTCGGCGAAAGCACATTATTTCGTTGTGTTCCATATCCGTACGGCAGAAACATTTTAAAACTTTTCCCGTCAATAGGATCAGTGAATGTCGTTCCTTTTAATGCAAATGCAAGAACTGGTCGGGCAACATAACTTAAACGGATTAGTAAAGGGCGCGGAATGGTATTGAGTATAAGTTTAAACACAGATTTCACAGATTTTCACAGATTTATTTATAATATAATTCGTTTGTATTTTAAACTATCTTCCCCAAAATTTATCAGTAGACCAATTTTGTTTTTTGAAGCAGCAAGATAATTGAGCGTTTGTTTTATTTCACTATTTGATAGTTCTTGAATTGCTTTTATTTCTAAGATTACCTTTTCAAAAATCACAAAATCTGAAAAATAATGATGGGGTAGAACGATTTCCTTGTATGTAATATTAAATTTTTTTTCTCTTTCGAAAGGAATATTGTTTCTACGAAATTCATATTCTAATGCATCACCATAAATTATTTCGCTGTGGCCTTTACCTAAAATTTTATGGACTTCCATGCAGGCTCCAATTATTTTAAATGTTTCTTCCTTTAAATAAAATTCTTCCATTTTTTGATTAGTAATTAAGATGATAGGCTTTAAGCATTCAGTTTTAGTACTACAATTTGTATGCAGACTTAAATGATTTAATTACTATTCTAATTTGTGAAAATCTGTGAAATCTGTGTTTATAAAACTAACGGTTCTCTTCTAAACTCATCTTCTTCATTACTTACAATTCCCAACGCTTTATAAACATAAGCAAACGTGGATAAAATTTCCGGTTTTCCATCGATAATAGCAACGTCATGTTCAAAATGGGCACTTGGTTTTCCGTCAGCAGTCGTGATTGTCCAGCCGTCCTTGTGTTGCTTGATGTTTCGGGTTCCCATATTAATCATTGGTTCAATCGCGACAACCATTCCTTCTACAAAAAGTTTTCCTCTGCCTTTTTTGCCATAATTAGGCATTTCAGGATCTTCATGCATTTTTTGGCCCAAGCCGTGACCCACTAATTCACGAACCACACCATAACCATGCGATTCGGTATATTTTTGAATTGCGTTTCCAACATCTTCTACGCGGTTTCCTAATTTGAATTCGCGGATGCCAACGTACAAGCTATCTTTGGTTACCTGCAATAATTTTTTAGTTTCAGGAGAGACTTCACCTATCTCGAAAGAATACGCGTGATCGCCGTGATATCCATTTTTGTATGCGCCACAATCTACTGAAATTACATCACCACTTTTTAAAGGTGTGTTGTTCGGAATCCCATGAACTACTTGCGCATTTGGACTCATGCATAGTGAATTTGGGAAACCATATAATCCAAGAAAACTTGGTTCAGCTCCATGATCACGAATGAATGTTTCGGCTAATTTGTCCAGATATAACGTTGTGACTCCTTCTTTGATTTCAGAAGCAATCATTCCTAATGTTTTGGATACGATCAATGCACTTTCGCGCATTAATTCTATTTCTTCTCGTGATTTTACAATAATCATAATTTCGAATTTTCAGTTTGCAAAAGTACAATTTTATAATTATTTAATCCGGATTGGCCATTATTTTAAAAAGCTCTGAATTTGAAATGTAAAAGCGGTTTTCCAAAGCAATCTTCGAAAGTTGCGCAATTACTAAATTATTCTCACGGGTATTTATTAAAAACAGTGAACTTTCACCAAAAGAAAATAATCTTTCTTCTGAATTTAACATCGTGCGATTATCCTGAACCAAACTTTTTATGAGCTCTTTTTGTCTTAACAAGGATTCAATTTCCATTTTTTGGGCATTGATTTTATTGGTCAACTGTACTTTTTCTAAGTCCAATGTAAATTCGGTTTCCTGTACTTTGTATTTCGCCAATTTCAAACTTCCGCGTTCTTTTCGAAGAAACAAAGGAAAATAAAAATCCAATCCGATTTTATAATCCTCAAATTGATAATTATCAAGATAGCTGGGTTCTGAAATATAGGAGTAACCCACATCAATTTTAGGTAAAAGCATGTTGGCCTTGAGTTTTCTCTCTACATTTAGCATGTCAATCTTGCTTTGCAACGCATTTATTTTTGGATGATTGGTGATGGAGAAATCCGTATTCAGTAAATCATTCGTTTTTAAACTTTCCTGAATCGTGAATTCCAATTGAATTTCGGGAAT
The DNA here is from genome assembly GCF_049896585.1 of Flavobacterium sp. DSR2-3-3. NCBI lineage: Bacteria > Pseudomonadati > Bacteroidota > Flavobacteriia > Flavobacteriales > Flavobacteriaceae > Flavobacterium > Flavobacterium sp. DSR2-3-3. The sequence continues at coordinate 64,283 of NZ_JAFCUP010000013.1, read as the reverse complement.
TAATTCATCGGATAATTCAAGGGGAATGTTGTTTTCCAACCAAAGAAAATTAGCGAGTTCTAATTTGGCTTTAGCCAATTTAAGCTTTGAATCTTCTAAATTTAATATGCGGTTTTTTACAATAATTCCCGCTTCAACACTGTCTATCGCAGGTTTGTCTCCTTGTTTAATTAACGATTGAATTCCTTTCAATCTTATTAGTGCATTTTTGTTATATTCCTCATATAATTGCACTTCATTGAAGTTTTTCTTCCAATTAAAATATGCTAACGAAGCATCATACAACACTACAATAGCCTGCAATTTTCGTTCTGCCTGACTCAACTGAATTTGCATTTTTGCTTTTCGTACATCCGCCATCCTCTGATTGATAAATAAACCTTGTCCAAGCGGAACAGTTACACCCAGCGAAGTTAAGCCTTGATTGGGAAGCGTATTTTGGGGATTCAAATACACACCTTCACTATTATCAAAGCCCGCTTTAATCTCGATTCCATACCAAGTTGGAATTTTGAAACTGCTGTTCAAAATAGAATAATATTCGGTGTCTTTAAATTGTTTTTTGCTGAAATCGACTTCAATTTTTGGATCAAATCCACCGCGAGCCATCATCAAATTAGCTTGTGCTTTATTGATTTCTAAGTTGGCATTCTTCACCAGTGGATGGTATTTTTTTACATAACCCAAAAACTCGGTGTAAGTGAATTCTTTTGAGTTAATATCTTGAGCTGACGCAACGAACCCAAAAAATAAAAACGCTAAAAATAGGTGTTTCATTATTTCTTTTCTTTTGTGGTTTTGGTCGTTGGTTTGTAATAATTTGGAGGGAATCCGTTCAATGTTCTCCAAATTTCAAACCAAACAGGTACATTATGCAGCAAGGCAATAGTTTGCGCTCCTGCTCCTATACTTAATTGTTTCGGCCATTTATCTTCGTTTTTATCGGGAGCAATTAATACCCGGTATTTGCCATTTTCACTGATGAAGTTTTCAATAGCAACAATTTCTCCGCCAAAGGTTCCATAAGACATGTTTGGCCATCCTGAAAATACAATGGTGGGCCATCCATCAAACCAAACCCGTACTTTTTCGCCCTTGCTTAGCAGTGGCAAATCTATTGGGTTTACAAAAGTTTCAACGGCTATGTCATATTGTGAAGGCATTATGGTTGCAATTGGCGTTCCTTCTTTGATAGTTTCTCCTAAACCAGATTGTAAAGCCCTATTAATATATCCATTTTGCGATGCTTTGATGTAGTACATGCCGTTTCGAATGCTGTAATTGGCATATTGATTTTCGAGTTTATTTACCTGTGCATCAGTATCGTACTGACTGCTGAGTGCTGTAAATTTGTCACTATTGGCCTTAGAAACTTTCTCAGCATATTCCGCGCTTAGTCTGTTTATTTCAACTTTCGCATTTATAAGCTCATTTTTACTGGTTAAATATTTATTTTCCTGCGTGATAATTTTAGCTTCCACTTCTTGTAATTTCAGCCTTTTTTCTTCAATATCAGTCAGTGGTTTTAACCCTTCTTTATTCAGCTGCACGGAGCGATTGTATTGCGTATTGGCTATTTTTAATTGGGTTTTCACGGCTACCAAATCCATGCTGTCACTTTCAATTTTTAAGCGAGATTGCTTGATTTTATTTTGTGCTTGTTCCTGTTTCAAGACTTTTTCTCTTTCAATGGCTTCTATTTGACCTGAAAGTGTAGTTACTTTTGAGCTATATGATTGTAATGATTGTTTCTTGGCATCTATTTGATTTTTTGTATTTTGAATTAAATTTGGATCCATGTAATCTTCTTTTATCTCTGAAAGGAATACAATTGTATCGCCTTTCTTGACAAAATCACCTTCTTGAACATACCATTTTTCTAAGCGTCCAGAAATCACACTTTGAATAGATTGCGGTCTTTGGTCGGGTTTTAATGTAGTAACGCTTCCGGATCCAGAAATGTTTTGTGTCCAAGGCAGAAACAATGCTGTTACAGCTATAATTGATACAACTGCGATAATTTTATTTAAAATTTTATAATGGGGCCTGTTTGTCAAGTTTTTTACCGTAGCAAAACGATCTAATGGCTGCAGTTTTGTTCTATTATCAGATATGTTTAGCATGACTAATTATTTTTTAAATCCAGTTGAATAGCTCCATTTTGCATGGTGATAATGCGATTGCATTTGGTTTTCCAATATGGATTTTTTGAGGAAACGATTATCGTCCAGTTGTTTTTATCGGAAGTAAGGAAATCAATAATTTCATTAGCAACTTTAATGTCCATCATGTCCGTTGGGTCTTCATAAAAAAGCACTTTTGGTTTGTGTAATATACTTCTGGCCAGAAGTACTTTTTCAGCGTCAGAAGAAGTTAATTGTTTACCTTCTGGAAAAATGTGAGTATCGAGACCCTTTGAGAGTGTTTTAACGAAGCTGGAAAGTTGGACGCCCTCAATAGCCCACTTTAGATTTTCATTGCTTACGGAGTTGCTATTAAAGGTAATGTTTTCTAATAGTGTTCCTTCGAAAGGTGTTTCACCGTGGATAACACCACCAATTTGTGAACGATATTGTTTCAAGTTAATTTTTCTAAAGGTATCGTCATTTATGTAAAAAGTACCGGATGTAGGTTGTAATAAACCAGATAATATTCGGATTAGCGTTGTTTTTCCAGAACCATTTGGTCCTTCAATTGCTATCTTTTCTCCTTGTTCAATTTTTAAAGACAAATTACTTAATATTTCTTTGTTTGAATGGGGAAATTTAAAAGTAAGATTTTCTATTTCTAATGAAATATTAGCGTAACAAATATCGCTGTCGAATGCTGTTTCTTCATCTAATTCGAGATCAGTTACTTGTCCTATTTTTTCGATAGAAGTTAGGACGTCATAAAATGTTTCCAGTCCAACAATTATTTTTTCGACTGAATTGATGACCAATAAAATAATAATTTCTGCTGCTACAAATTGTCCTATGTTCATTTGCTGTGATAGGACCAAAAAACCACCGATAGATAATAAACTCCCGGTAATCAATATTTTAAAAATAATTAACTGGCTAAATTGCCTTTTGATTACGTTAAAATGTTTTTCTCGATAATTTAAGTAATCACTTACTATATCATTGTTTTTTTGCAAGCCAAAATTGTAGTGAAGATCATTTTTAAAACTGTAATTATTTCGAGCTAATTCTTGTAGCCAACCCGCAACTTTATATTTGAATTTTGATTCTTTTAAGCTAGTTTCCAGTCCTGATCTATAGGAAAATTTGAATATAAAATACAAAAGGAAAAACAGTAAAACACCAAATACAATAAAGTAAGGGTGGTACAAGGATAGTAAAATTACTCCAAAAACAATTTGTAACAACGCCGCTGAAAAATCAGTTAATAGTTTAGAAGTTCCTTTTTGAATGGTCATCGTGTCAAAAAAGCGGTTGGCTAATTCTGGCGGATACGAATTGTACAATTGATCCATTTTTATTTTTGGCAATCGGGCCGCAAATTCAAATGAGGAACGGACGAATATTTTTTGTTGCAAATTTTCGGTAATTCTTAGTTGCATTAAAGATAAAATCCCAACTAATGCCACACCAAAAATTACTAAAATAATTAAAACTATCCAGGAAGCACTTACTCTTCCGGATTGAATAAAGTTGGTGATTGCCTGAATTCCCAGCGGCAAAGACAAGCTAATTAATCCTGCAAAAATGGCGTAAAAAAATATTTGATAGACATCTTTTCTATCTAATGCAAGTAGTTTATAAAAACGATTTAAAGGAGTCATAATAGCTGTGATTTGTTTTATCGTAAGACATTTTTAATAAGATTCAGGTAAAAGTGGGTGGTGGTAACGGATTCATTACAATCGGTTATTGTTTTTAAATGCTCCTTCAGGAAATGTTGGTGTAAGCTACCCTCAACTATTGTTGAAACTAGTGATTTTGCGAAGGGATAACTTGGATTGACCTCGTTTACAATTGCCACAATGCGATTGATTACCCTTTTGTAAATTAAAAAAAAACCCTCCTTGTTTTCCTGATCTATCTCTTTTGTCTGAAATGTTTTCGTGAATTCCGCAATGATAATATTATTTAAAATGGCTTCATTGATATGCTCCGTATCGGTGTCATCTGTAACTTTTTCCGTTACGATGGTTATTGCTTTGTTTAGTTTTTCAAATGGATCTGTTATATTTGTTGTAGCAAAAAGAAGTTTGTATTCCATCCAACTCCAATACCACGAGGATAAATAAATTAACAATTTATGTTTATTTTCGAAATATCGATAGATGGAGCTTTCATTGGAACCAATTTTTTCACCCAATTTTTTGAATGTGAAATTATCAAATCCAATTTCGTCAATTAAAATAATTCCTTGTTCGATGATTTTTTTGCCCAAAGGAGATGTTTCTGGATTCTTAACGTATATTTTTTCGTTGACTTGTATCTTTACGTTAGCTAGTATGGTATTCATAATCGATGATGTTTGTATAATTGTTTCAGCAATGCGGTGTTTAAAAAAACCTTTCGTTAAATAAAATATAATTATGAAGTCTCATACTGTAAAGATTAAAATTAGTGGATTGAAGACTAATAAATTTCTTGTAAAAAGCACCGCAGAAGAAACAAAACGGTTAAAGGTACTACTGCAAAATCAGAATAAAAGTGATCCTTTGAACGTACCTCTTTTGTATCTCTTTAGTTTGCGACTGATAAACAACAACATTAAAATTAAAATGAACGTGATTGGGTTTTATTTTAAAACAAATCAGATACGATAAATAATTAAGTTTTGCTTCTACCAAAAAATTTACTTTTCTTATTTTGTTTTTTACAGTTTGATTCTAAATCCAAAATTCAAATTTTCTTCAGAACGATTTGGAACTATGATTTTGTTATCACGCATATCTAAGAACTGTAAATGCTCTAATTGTTTAATTTCTTTTGGAATCTCATTGAATTGATTGTTATTTAAATATAAAAACTCTAGATTTTTCAAACTACCAATAGTGTTTGGTACACTATTTAAATTGTCATTTTCTAAATGCAATATTCGCAAAGAAGGCATTTTGCTCATTATTTTGATGTTTGCCTCTAAATTTAAATTCTTTTCATCATTTAAAAACAGTTCTTCTAAGCTTCTTAACTTCCAAAAATCTTCTGGTAATACTGAAAAATCATTTCCACTTAATTCTAATATTTTAAGTTTTGATAAAAGGATTATCTCCTTTGGAAGTTCCTTTAAGTGATCGTTTTTCAAACTTAGGTATTCAAGATTAATAAATTTTGACCAACTAATACCGTCTAGTTTTAATGTTTGATTACTCAAGTTCAGTCGAAATACTTTATCCGGATCCTTTAATGCTAGTTCAATATTTGTAAACTCCTTTTTGATATCATTTGAATTAGATATTTGCCCAAAGCTCAAATGGGCAATAAGAATAACGGCGATAGTGTATATAATTTTCATTTTATTGTATTTAGTCGGTTTTTTAATACTATTAAAGCAGTGTTAATAACGATTATTTAAGATTCACTCTATCGCTAGAGTCACGAATCCAGCCTGTTGTTACAAAACCTTCATATTAATTGCGAATATAATAGTAATACTATTGACAATAATGGTATTTAACTTTTATTTATAAAAAAAGCTACTCGTGTTGGGAGTAGCTCTTTGTTAAATATGTATAAATAGGTTACAGTAAAGAATGACAAGTCATTGCTTCGGGTTTTTCTATTCCCATTAATTCCAAGATAGTTGGAGCAATATCACCAAGAACTCCATCATGAATGATCCTTAAATCTTTATCCACTAAAATAATTGGGACAGGATTTGTAGTATGCGCGGTATTTGGACTTCCGTCAGGATTAATCATCGTCTCACAGTTTCCGTGATCGGCAATTACGATGGTTGTATAATTGTGGGCTAATGCTGTCGTGATTACACTTTCTACGCATTTATCAACGGCTTCACATGCTTTTATCGCTGCACTCATAATCCCGGTATGTCCTACCATATCGCCGTTGGCAAAATTCAGACAAACAAAATCCACTTCTTCTTTTTCCAATTCAGGAATCAAAGCAACTGTCAATTCAAAAGCGCTCATTTCAGGCTGCAAATCATAAGTGGCAACCTTTGGAGAGTTTTTCAAAATACGGCTTTCGCCAATAAAAGGCTGTTCTCTTCCACCGGAAAAGAAGAAAGTCACGTGAGGATATTTCTCCGTTTCGGCAATACGAATTTGCTTTTTGTGAGCTTTCTCCAAAACCTCACCAAGCGTTTCCGTAATATTATCTTTATTATAAACGACTTTTACGTTTTTGTACGTTTCGTCATAATTGGTTAGTGTAACATAATACAAATTGAGTTTGTGCATGTTTTGTTCATGACAATCCATTTGAGTCAATACTTCCGTCAATTCTCTTCCTCTGTCCGTTCTAAAATTAAAGAAAATAACCACGTCATCTTCTTCAATTGTGGCTAATGGTCGGTCATATTCATCGACCATAATTATTGGGTGAATGAACTCATCGGTTACATTTACTTCATAACTTTCTTCGATGTTAGCTACTGCATTTCTTGAATGTGTTCCAATTCCGTTTACCAATAAATCGTAGGCGAGTTTTACTCTTTCCCAGCGTCTGTCACGATCCATTGCATAATAACGTCCCACAACCGAAGCCAGTTTTACGGTTGTATTAACGATATAATCCTGTAAATCCTGAATGTAATGTTTGCCGGATTTTGGGTCTACGTCACGACCATCAGTAAATGCGTGAACGAAAACTTTTTGTAATCCGTGTTGTTGCGTCGCGTCAATCAAGCCACGTAAGTGAGAAGTATGAGAGTGTACGCCACCATCTGAAACCAGACCTAAAAAGTGTACTTTTTTATTGTTTATTCGGGCATACGTAAAGGCATCAACTAAAACTTGCTCCTTGGCTAAAGTATCGTGTGCAACAGCAAGATTAATTTTGGCTAAATCCTGATATACAATTCTTCCGGCACCTAGATTCATATGACCTACTTCACTGTTTCCCATCTGGCCGTCAGGAAGTCCAACATTTAAACCATCTGTCCGAAGTTGAGCACTTGGATAATTTCTATAGAGACTATTGATAAATGGGACGTTGGCATTGTCAATTGCTGATACCTTAGGGTCAGGAGATTTTCCCCAACCGTCCAAAATCATAAGAATTACTTTTTTGTTCATTGTACTTTATTTTAAACAAAGGTAAAGTATTTCTAAAAATGTTCGAATGAATGGAAATCACTATTATACATTCAGAGGTGATCCACAACAAAAAATGATTATTTTGTTGCGGAAAGTTATCTTTTTTATAGTTAATGCATTTAGAATTTATTCTTAACCTGATTGTAGTCTATAAAATATCGCACACTTATCGAGAAAACATGACTCAAGGCATCGTTATTCAGTAAATTGGTGATATTTTCAGTAAATTTTTTATTGATGTTTCGGTCAAAACCGCCTGAATTATTTCGATATAAAACTGAAACTTGACTTCCCGGCGCGAACCACCAAGAGTAAGACAAATCAGCATTCCAGGAATAAAAACTCGAGTTTTTGTTGTCTGTGTATCCCGCAAAATCAGCCAGTCTTCCGTTTTGTAATAATGATAAAGCGTTTTTATTTTCGGCATACGACCAGTATTGACGTAAAGCAATATTAAATGTCATTTGACTGTTCAGTGAATACTTCCCGGAAAGCGCATTGGAATACGTAATTACATTTCTATTCGCAAAAATTATAGTATTTGGCGTAGCTGAATTGAGGTCATCATTAATGCTGTCAATGTAGCCTTTATTATTGTTTTGTCTAAAAAAGTTGAAGTTATAGTTCAATGATAATTTATCATTAAAACGATATCTTGGACCCACAGAAAAACCATAGGAATTTCTTCCAGCCTCATCAAAAACAGCGTAAGATGGATTAAAATCAAAAGCGAAACTATTGTTGTAATTGGTTGAAATGTATATAAATCCGCCAATCTTTGTAGGTTTTATAACGTATCTGTCAGTGGTTCTCGGTTCATAATAATCATAAGTTTCGATAGGGTTAACATCAAATCCTATTCCTAAATAATGATTTTTTTTAGTATTCGAATTAATCTGGAAGTTGATATTGCCGGACTGTAACTTACCGGTTTCTTTTTGAAATTGCGAATACGTGTTTATTCGGGCATTAAAGGAGTTAAAATACTTCGTTGGATTAAGGATTCGATAACTGCCGTTACCATATAGACTGTAATAGTTAGTCTCAAAGTTGATTCCTAAATCATTGTTGTCAAACTCTTTAGTTGTGATGTCAGCTCCCACGCCATAACGGAATTTGCCACTGGTTTCGGAGAAATTCAATTGGGAATTAATTCCTTTTTTATCTTCTGCACGATTGATGTAACTGTATTTGAAATCACCCGAAAGGTTGTAGGTGTTTTTCTTGGTATTCAAATCCCAGACTAATGCCGTCACATTTCCATCTCTAAAACTCCCGTTTCTGGTAACATTTGTGTTCACAAATGCAACGGAGGAATTTTTGCGAAAGCGCTGGTCTAATACCAAAACATTGTAATTAGCAAGTGGTTCTATTTCATTTCTGATTTCGCCGCTTTCACCGTTGTATATAGACGTGGGTGTTTTTTTCGTGACAGCGTTTAAAATCCCTACTCCTAATCCATCTTTAGTTCTGCCCGAAATTTTAAATGCATTGATAAGACTAACATTTGGCGTCTCTGTAAATGATTCATTTTCATTTAACTTGTATGTTGGAACGCCCCCAATTCGTCTTGAATAAACTAAATTCCCTTTACTGAACAAATCAGTTCCTTCCGTGAAAAAAGGTCTGTTTTCATTAAATTGTTGTTCAAATGGACCTAAATTCAGGATTTGATCATCGTATTTTGTTTGTCCAAAATCAGGAATTAAAATCATATCCAGAGTAAAAGCGTCATTTATTCCATACTTTAAATCCAGTCCGCCTTTAAGCGTTCCGTATGTTTTTTGTCTCGCGTCAGCATTTACATAAAAAGAAGAATATGGTAAAAGAAAAAGTCGGGTAGGTGGTTTTATGTTTTCAATTCCTTCCAAAACTCCGGTTTGTTGGGTGAAAGTTCCTAGTTTAGAATCAATGAAATTCCAAGTGTATTTGTGACGGTCTCGTCTTATTTCTCTGAAAAAATTAAGTCCCCAAGTTTGTTTGTTTTCTCCGGAGAAACGCAGTGCAGCATACGGAATCCGCATTTCTACCACCCAACCTTTATCCGTAATAACAGCTTTGCTTTTCCAAACTGCGTCCCAAGAATAATCCTCGCCATTAGTATCAGTAGTGATACAATCGGCTTGACCGTCAGCAGCATTTACAAAAAACTGAAAATCTTGCTGTCCGTCATTGAACCCATTAATAAAAACACCAAAAACGTCTGAAGTACCAAAATTATCCCGTTGCGTAATTTCTCTTAAGATTTTTTTAGGATTGTCATCGAGCATCAGCGCTCCGATGTAGATCGCGTCATTATCGTATAATACCCTAATTTCAGTTTTCTTATTTTCAGGAATTGTTTTGCCGTTATCAGGTTCAAACATAATGAAATCTGAAGCTACTGCCGCAGATTGCCAAATCGTTTCATCTAAGTTTCCATCAACTTCAATTTTTTCTGAAATGAATTTGGTTTGTAATGTTTTTTTTTGGCTGTAACCAATAAAAGATAGTAATAAACAACAAAAGAGGAAGTGATTTTTCATGAAACGATTGATTGATTGATTGGTGATTGATGCTAAATTATAAAAACCAAAATAGTTTCACAGGCAGCAATCACCAATCCACTGAATAGTTTGAATGAATAGACTCCATTTTCAATGATATGTTACAGTTTGATTTAAAAAAATTAAAATTTATTTTTTACTGAATTGTAATCAATAAAATAGCGAATGCTTACAGAAAGCACGTTAGTAAGGTCACTATTGAAGATGTTTTTAAGATTTTTGGACAAATCTTTTTCTACTACGCTGGCTCTTTCTAAACCATAATTACGGTACAAAATAGATATTTCGCTTCCGGGAGCAAACCACCATGAATACGATAAATCGAAGTTCCAGGAATTAAAATTCCTATCTTTATTTTGTGCGTAAGTGCTGTTTGGGGTCAGATAACCGCTGTCTTGTAAAGTGAAAAACTCATGGTTTTTAGAATATGACCAATAATACCGTGCGGTTAGATTGATGGTCATTTTGTTGTTTAGAGCATATTTTCCAGTAAAATCATGCTGAGCAGTTTCTCTGGTACGTTCGGCAAAAAAGATTCCATTTTTGTCAGTATCAACCCAGCCACGATCGTTAGTTTTGTTAAAATATTCCAATACATAAGTAAGAGAAAATCTATCATTAAATCTGTATTTTGGACTTATGTACAACCCATAAACGTTTCTGTCTTTCTCATTAGATATTGTTACTGACGGTTGCAGAACGATGGTGAACGGATTATTGTCATTGGAAGTGAAATTTACAACTGCAAAAACTTTTTGTGGCAAAAACACATATTTACCATATTCACGGGGTTCGTAAAAATCATATGTTTTGAATGGTGAAAATTCAACAACAAACTCTAAAGCGTCGTTACTTAATGTTCTTGCTTTAATTTCTGTCCCAAAAGCTCCGGTTTGTAATTTTCCAGAGGTGTTGTCCATTTCAAAATTAATATATTGATTGATCCTGAAAGTATTAAAAAGTTTCGTTGGATTTACAATTCTGTAGCTTCCATTGGCGTAAGCATTATGATAATTGGAATAAAAATTGATTCCCAAATCATTAATATCATAATTTTCTGAAACATATTTTCCGGAAAACCCATAACGATATTTCCCACTCGTTTTTGCAAAACCTATTTCGGTTTTAAAACCATCGTAATCTTCAATTGCGTTGATAACGCTGTATTTGAAATCTCCATACAAATTATAGGTATTTTGTTTTGTGTTTAAATCAAATAACAAAGCAGAGGAATTTGCATCTCTGAAATCGCCATTTCGGGTGGTATTTGCATTTACAAAAGAAACAGATGAGTTTTGGTTGAAACGCTGATCCAAAACAAACATATTATAATTAGTCAATGGTTCAATTACTTCTTTTCTAATTTCTCCTGTGTCATTATTTTTTATAGTAGCCTTTGTTTTTTCAGTAACGGCATTCAGGAATCCAATTCCTAATCCTTTCTCAGTACGACCTGATATTTTTATGGCATTCAGTAAATCTACGGTACTTGGATAATTAATGGTTTCTTCTTCATTGGCAAGGAGTAATTCAGTAGTGGAACCGCCACCAATTCTTCGAGAATAAAACAATCCTCCTTTGCTAAATAAATCAGTTCCTTCAGTAAAAAAAGGTCTGTTTTCTTCTAATTGTTGCTCGAAAGGTTCTAAATATAATATTGCATTATCAAATTTTGTCTGTCCAAAATCAGGAACCAAAATTGCATCTAATGTAAAGGAATCGTTGATGCCGTATTTTATGTCCAACCCAGCTTTTAAAGTAATACCTGAACCAATATCACTTTGTTGGTAATAAGCAGAGGAATACGGAATCAAGAAAAGTCGAGTGGGAGTTTGTATATTTTTAATTCCTTGAAGAATTCCTGCTTGTGGAATTACGGCCCCAATTTTAGTGTCAATCCTGTTCCACGTATATTTTTGCACATCCCGCTTAATTTCGCGCATAAAGTTTAATCCCCAATTTTGTTTGTCAGCTTTTGAAAAACGTAAAGCAGCGTAAGGAATTTTCATTTCCACAACCCAACCCAATTCGGTGATCGCAACTTCACTATCCCAAATGGCATCCCAAGCAAAATCTTCATAATCCTCGGTCGCTAAACAATCCATTTGTACACCTGCAGCACTCACGAAAAATCTAAAATCCTGTTGGCCATCATTAAAACCATTGATGTAAACGGAGAAATGATCCGAAACCCCAAAAACATCTCTGTTGGTTATTTCTTTCTGAATTTTGCCGGGTTCGTTATCATACAGTATTGCCGATATGTAAATAGCATCGTTGTCATAGAGCACTTTTACTTCTGTTTTTTTATCATTGTTTATGGGTTTTCCATTATCAGGTTCAAACATAATAAAATCGGAGGCTATTGAAGCCGATTCCCAGATTTGCTCATTGATCTTTCCGTCGATTGTAATGTTTTCTGTGATGGATTTTGCTTGAAGTGTCTTTTTTTGACCAAAGGTGTTAATACTGCAAATAATTAAAAAAAGTAATGATAAATAAATACGTTTTGCCATGAATTATTGTTGTATGTGGGCAAAAATAACAAAAATAGTAGATAATGTATTTTTATTTTCTTGCGTTTAAACAATTTTTTTCACTATATTTTGTTATATTAAGATTAAAGTTTTTATAATTTTTGTTTTTACGGTGCTATTATGTGTAGGTTTGCCACCGAGAAATAAAGTTTAACTTAAAAAGAATCAATGATATATAAAATATTTCCTGCTGTTTTGTTTTTGCTGTTTTCATTTTCTACTAGCAAACCAAATTCTTCTGAACCAAAAAACAGTAAATCTGCAACACACGCAGAAGTAATTACTTCTGGAAAATTAATGGCCTCAAGTATAGACACGAAGGTTGAAATGGTTTACAGCAGCTTACATTCCGACAAATTTGCGTTACCAAAACTAGAAAGTTTTGCTGTTGCCTTGAAAGGATATTATTCTTTGAAAGAAAAAGGATTGATTAAGAAAGACATTTTAACTTTGGTCGATTTTAGTTTATCATCCAATACCAAAAGACTTTGGGTAATTGATTTAACTACCGGAAATGTATTGTTTCATTCTCTTGTTGCTCATGGAAGAAATACAGGCGAAGAATTCGCTAATAATTTTTCAAATGCAGCTGAATCTTTTAAAAGCAGTTTAGGATTTTATGCTACAGGTGAAATTTACAATGGCAAACACGGCACATCACTTCGTTTAGACGGTTTAGAAAAAGGAGTAAATGACAATGCAAGAGCAAGAGGTGTAGTAATGCACGCGGCTGATTATGTTTCTAATTCGTTTATCAAAAATAACCACAGATTAGGAAGAAGCCAAGGCTGTCCTGCTGTTCCTACTGAATTATCCAAAGAGATTATCAGCGTTATAAAAGACAAATCATGTTTCTTTATTTATCATCCATCAAGAGTTTCTAATTTTGGAGCAAAATCAATTTCGTAATTTATCGTACAAAGCACCATCAAGATTGTAAATGTCATCTCTAAAAATTAATTTATTGTTTTCGCTCCAAGCTGTCCAATACAACAAGTGAAATGCGATTTCTTTTTTGATGTTAACAAATTTTGTTCTCTCGTTTTGTAACGTCTCTGTAATTTTTGCCAAATTCCAATTGACTTCGTCATCTAATATATATTCTGTTAATTCTAATGGATTGTCTACTCTAACGCAGCCAGAACTTAATGAACGGTCTATTTTGTCAAAATAATCCCTGTGATTCGTATCGTGCAAATAAACCGAAAAACGATTTGGAAAAATAATTTTTACCATGCCCAACGAATTGAAAGTACCCGGGCTTTGCACGTAGCGATACGTTTTAGCCTGAGACAGTTGCCATTCATAAGGACTTACAATTCTTCCATTACTATCGTAAACTTTAATATTTGATTGAGTCAAGTAGCTTCGGCTTTTTAGAATAGCAGGAATTACATCTTCTCTCAGGATGGTTGGCGGAACCGTCCAAGTTGGGTTAAAAACGACTTGTGTCAATTTAGAACTCAATATCGGTGTTTTTCTTTTTGCTCTTCCCACGATGACTCTGTGCGTTCTCAACGTATCGTTGTTGTTAACCAGTGTCAACTTGTAATCAGGAATATTAATGATTAAGTATTCCTTTCCCATTTGTTTTGGATACCATTTCCAGCGTTCAAGATTTACGAGAATTTGTTGTATTCGTTGGTTTTTAGAAAAATTGAGAGATGCAATTGTTCCTGCTCCAATTTTTGCATCTGCGGCTAAACCGTGCCGACTTTGAAATTTTTTTAAGGCATTCACCGTTTCTTCATCGTAAATCGGGGAAAGGCTGTCTTTAGGTTGCAATTCTTTCCAATAAATTAATCTCTTTTTGATGGCAATTAGGGAAGGATTGGTGTCATTAGGCGTTATTATTTTTGTAAATTTTATCGGCTTGAAATCATCTTTTGGAAAAGTATTAATTTGTCGAAGTGCTTTTTTTAATCTTTTGTAAACAATATGACTGGGTTTCAGTTGTTGTATTTTATAAGCCAAAGAATCGGTTTGAAGTAATAGGGCAACAGTTGCGTTTAAGTCAATATAGTTTTCTTTCAAATCCCAGTTTTTGTATAATTTTCGGGGATTTAGTCTTCCATTAGTAAGATGTGAGATGTATTTTTGCAAACAGGAGGTCAATAAAATGTCATATTTTACAATGTCTAAAGAGTCTAAAGTTGTTGCTCTTTTTTCAAAATTATATAATGTTTTTAAGTTGTAATCCTCCGGATTGAGTCCCTCTTCACTTGATTTGAGAAGCTCGGCTAAAACTATTTTCCTCTTTTTTTCTGATTGCCAAACCGTTCTGTAATTTGTGGAGCTATAAAAATCCTTTAGCACTTTGTTGTGCGACGAAATTACAACAGCAGAATCAATGTTAGTTGGTTTTCCTTCCGGTTGCACACGAGGTTTTACAGTCTCTTTTTCCAAGATTAGCTCACTTTTTAGTGCTTCTTTCTTGCAGCTAATAAAGGTACACAGTAACACAATCAGAAATAAATTATTCATCATTTATAGCTTTAAACGTGACAATATGTTTCTCGACTCCTTGTATTTCAAAAGGCAGTCCTTTTGTTTGGTATTCCATTTTTGTATGAAAATAAATGGATTCCTTTGTGATATTGAGCCAGATTAAATCTGGTTTTTGTTTACTGTATTATTTTTCAGCATGAATAATCAGTTTTTCGCCCAAACCTTTTTTTTAATGCTGTTTCAAAACGGATATTCCATGAATTTGCAATTGTTTTTTGAATGTAAACTAATCATTTTTTGCTTCAAATAAGGAAATCACTTCCAAGAGATTGTCGGAGTCATACAGTCCAGAATGAACAGTAATTTCTAAAGTATCGCTATCAAAATGACAACTTTCTATGGGTTTTTCAGCCCGAAGGACAGCATGTCGTACCGCAGATGTCTTCAAAGCAATTATTTGTTCGATGTTTTTCACTGTTTTGTAAAAATATTTTTTGGGTATTATAAAGGTATAATATTTTCATATTAAATTCTTTATGATTTGTATCTCCTTAAATAAAAGAAACTCTGGGAGTGTGTTTGCGACTTTTTAAGAAAAAAACTTGCATTGAAGCAAACTTATTAATTATATTTGCACCGTTGTTAATGCGAAAGTAGCTCAGTTGGTAGAGCTCCAGCCTTCCAAGCTGGTTGTCGCGAGTTCGAGCCTCGTCTTTCGCTCTAAGTTTCAAGTTTTATTTTGAAATTTTATTTTATTGTTATAATGCGAAAGTAGCTCAGTTGGTAGAGCTCCAGCCTTCCAAGCTGGTTGTCGCGAGTTCGAGCCTCGTCTTTCGCTCCAGAAACCTCAAACTTTTGTTTGAGGTTTTTTATTTTAAGGTTGTGCGAGTCCCGAAGATTTGAAATATCCGCTTAAGAGATTGATATGGGAAGTCTCGGCTTTAACTCTTCATAGCCGAAACTTTATTGTTTCGGCTTTTTTTATTTAATTTTTCAACATTACTTTATAAAGTTCAAATCAGTTCCCGTTTCTAATTCTTCAATTTCTTGATTTTGTCTAAAGAGTCTGGCAGTAAGATTGCCTTTCAAAATGATTTTATCTCCTTTTACGTCAAGCCAACTGCCTTCTCTCAAACCTAAAACCGGAACAGTATTAAAAGCATGGTATTCCATAATTCGGGTTTCTCTGGTTTCGCCCATGTGTTTGAAACTGGTGTCGGGGTCTAAATAATGAGGATTTAAATTAAAAGGAATTAATCCCAGAGTTTTAAAACTTGGCGGATAAACAATGGGCATGTCGTTAGTAGTTTGCATTGTAAGTCCACAAATATTGCTTCCTGCGCTTGTTCCTAAATAAGGAGTGCCGTTTTTCACAACTTCCGAAAGGATTTCCATAACATTGTTCTTATGTAATTGAGATACGAGTACAAATGTGTTTCCGCCGCCCGTGAAAATTCCTTCTGCATTTTTTATTACTTGTACGGCATCCTCAAATTCATGAATTCCGATTACTTTTTTATTTATTTTGGCGAAAGCTAAGCTTACCATTGTGGTATATTCCTCATGCGAAATACCGCCAGGTCTAGCGTAAGGAATAAAAAGAATCGTATTGCAGTTTTGAAAATGCAATTGCAATTCCGGTAATAAATACTCCAGATAATTCTCGTTTGCAAGCGTAGAGGTACTTGCGATTAGTATATTTTTCATTTTTGGTGGATAATTTGTGCAAAGGTATTAAATCGGTCTTTTTTATTTCAAATTTTTAATTAACATTTTTTTACCAACCCATTAATAATTAATTTGGAATGCATTAAGATACTTTTACGAGGTGTCAATAATGACTGTTTGCTTGATGATTAGAATTGTGTATTTATTTTTGGCTTTTGCTGCTACGAACGTTCTGTCGCAAGAGGCGCCCCGAACGCAATTATACGGAAAAGTGACTGCTGAAGTTTCGGTTTTGGAAGGTATTTATGTCATAAATAAAAAAACACAGAAGGCTTCTGTTACAAATCAAGAAGGTAATTTCTCCATTCAGGCAGCGGTGGGTGATACGTTACTGTTTTCGGCATCGCAATTCAAGGAAACTAAGTTACTTTTGACCCACGACCATTTTGCTAAAGGAATTCTTAATGTGAAAGTGACGCCTTTGATGAATCAATTGCGTGAGGTGATTGTCCGAAATGGGATTAACGCTGTTTCATTAGGAATTGTTCCCAAAGGACAAAAAATATATACTCCAGCAGAACGAAAGTTGTATACTGCCACTCATCTCAATGCGAGTGCTAATATGGGAAGCATGATGGGAGGATCTATTTCCGCAGATCCATTATTGAATTGGTTTTCGGGAAGAACGAAAATGTTGAAAAAAGAACTTGAAGTCGAGAAGAAAGAATCCTATTTGAGACAATTAGAGAATCTGTTTGCCACGGATTATTTTGTGAGTACATTAAAAATACCGGCGGAGTATGTCAAAGGATTTCAATACTATAGCATCGAAAATGAACGCTTTGTCACTGTTTTAAAATCTAAAAACGTTACAATGACTACTTTTTTGATAGGAGAATTAGCAACAAAGTATAAAGAAATAATTGCCAGTGAAAATTAAATATACGCTACAGTTTATAATCCTTTTATTGGTTCAAGTTACTTTTGGGCAGACCAATATCATAAAGGAAATTCGGGGAAAAATCACCGCAGATTCTGTTGCAGTGGATCGCATTACTATTGTAAATGTGTCAACAGAAAAAGCAACGGTTTCAGATGTTAATGGCTTTTTTACAATTCCCGTAAAAGAAGGCGATGTTCTGGTTTTCACAGCCGTTAATTTAGAAGGTCTTCGCAGGAAAATTAACAAACAGGATATGCTGCAGGAAGTTATTTCGGTTTTGATGATTCCTAAAAGCATTGTTTTGAAAGAGGTTGTGGTCAATGAATCTGCTATTTCGGCCGAGAGTTTAGGCATTATTCCCTATGGTCAAAAAAAATACAGCGCTGCTGAAAGAAAATTATACACGGCAACTTCCGGTGGAGGAATCGATGGATTGCTGAACACTATTTCAGGACGAAAAGCCATGCTGAAAAAAGAAATTATAATTGAGAAGAAAGAACAGTTATTGGCGAGAATTGATGTACTTTTTGAAGATAAATATTATACGGAAACATTAAGAATACCGGAGGATTATATCAAAGGGTTCCAGTATTATTGTGTGGATGATGCTGCTTTTGCAAACGCACTACGAGATAAAAACAAGACACTGGTTATGTATTTAATTGTCAAACTTGCAGAAAATTATAACGAAATAATAGTCCTTGAAAATAATTAGCATTTTAACGGGAATGTTGTTAGTACTGTGCCAGATTTCTTTTGGACAAATTCTCGATGAAAAGCTGCTGCAAGGAAAAATCAGCGTAGATTCTGTTGGCGCAAATGGAATAAATATCTTAAATTTAACAAACGGAAAAACAACGCAAACAAATAGTTCTGGTGAGTTTTTTATTTTGGCGAAAGCCAATGACATATTGGTCTTCACTGCTGTAAATCTTAAAAAGTATAGGGAAACAATCAGCTTTAGTGATTTTGAACTTGGGAAGCTTTCAATTATTCTGGAGCCCAAAATTACAGAATTGAAGGAGGTAATTGTAAATAAAAATGAAATTAACGCGCTTTCATTGGGTGTTGTAACTAGAGATGCGGTGAAATATAGTCCTGCAGAACGAAGGTTAAGAACCGCTGGAGATTTCAAACCGATAGAATTATTGCAGCTTCTGGGTGGTTCGATGCCACTGGATCCTTTAATACACAAGATCAATGGAAGAACGAAACGGCTTAAGAAATTAGTTATTTTGGAGAAAAAAGAAAACTTTATTAAATTGATTTCTGAATTGTACAGTCAAGAATTTTTTACGGTTCAACTTGGAATTGCAAATGATTACGTAAATGGGTTTAAATATTTCATAGTGGAAAATGAAAATTTTTTGAAAGTTTTAGAATCCGAAAATGAAGAAAGAACCTCGTTTTTTATGGTAACTTTGGCGCAAGAATACAAAGACATACTAAACAATGAAAATTGACTGGAATATAAAATACAAAACTTAAAACATCGAGATGAAAACGACAATAAAAATTCTTTGTTTGCTTTTCTTTTGCCAACATTGTTTTGGGCAAAACGAAAACAGAAAGTCACTGCACGGTCAGTTTGTAAATGAATTAGCTTTGGTGGACAACGGTTATGTTTTTAATCTGAACTCGAAAACGAGAACTTTTATCAGCAATCAGGGTTTTTTTGACATTTTGGCTAAGGCCAAAGATACTTTGCTGGTTTCGAGCCCTTCTTTTAAATCCAAAAAAATAGTACTGCAGGGGAAAGATTTTTCTAAACCGTTGTTTGTGGTTGCTTTAGAAATGCAAACTACAGTTTTGAAAGAAGTAATTGTAAAAGGTAAAACTGATATAAAGCCAGCCATTGGTAATTCTCAAGGAATTGTAGACATGCAATTTACTGACGATGCGAAATCTTCCCCGGTAAACAGAACCATGCCTTCGGACGGAACTATAGAAAATGGAATGGATTTTGTTAAAATATTTAAAATGGTTTCCAAAGTATTTAAAAAAGATTCGGCTGAACAAGCAGGATTGAATGCGCAAGAAGATTTTTCTGATGCAGTTTCGAAAGGTTTGGACCGCTATTTTTTTACCAATACTTTAAGGTTGAAAACTGAAGAAATTGGTCTTTTTCTGGATTATTGCGAAAACGATCCAAAATCAAAAAATCTTTTGAAAGAAGAAGATGAGTTTTTATTAATCGATTTTTTAATCACCAAGAACGAAGAATTTAAAAGAATTACTACTACACAAAAATGAAAAAAACAATCTTAATTACTTTTTTTGGGTTACTGTCTTTAACGTTAACATCTTTTAATGTACATAAGTTTTATGTGGCATTGTATCAAGTGAATTACGCTCCGGAAAAGAAAATGCTTCAAATAACAGCTCGTATATTCGTGGATGATTTAAATAATGCCGTGGGAAAAAAGTATGGTAAGAAAAGTAATTTGGGTTCAGAAAATGAAACTGTCGAAGATGTAACTCTTTTGAAAAAATACTTCAATGAAAAATTCTACATCAAGGTAAACGGTCAGGCAAAGCCCGTCAATTTTTTAAGCAAAGAAATGGAAGGCGATGTTCTCATCTGTTATTTCAGCATGAAAGAAATCCAAAAAATAAATGCGCTGCAAATCTATAATGCAGTAATCACCGAAGGTAATTCAGAGCAACAGAACATTATGCATTTTAATGTTTTGGGAGTCAAAAACACGTTACTTTTTACGGAGTCTTCATCCAAGGAAGTGTTAAAATATTAATTAATTTAGATACATCTACTTAAAATTATTATTTTCACACATTGAAATAACCAGATTTCCAACTATGAAAAAATTATCTTTATTATTATTTTTCCCTGCATTATTGTTTGCACAGGAAAAAACGGCTCCAGTCGCGCCAAAACCAGCCGGAAAGTACGACACCAATAAGTTTAGCCAAATGTATGATTTGTTAGCCACACCTAATATGTTTCGTACTGCTTCAGGGGCACCAGGTCCAGCTTATTATCAACAACAAGCGGATTATAAAATCAACATTGAGCTTGACGACAAAAATTCTAGATTAAGCGGTTCAGAAACCGTTACCTATTACAATAATTCCCCGGACACTTTAGAATATTTATGGGTACAATTAGACCAAAATCAAGCTGCGAAAAACTCACAGACTCCATTGGCAGAAAGCCAAAGAATGGAACAGGTTTTTCCGGCAGGAAACTTTGCTAATAAATTTTTGAAACAAGAATTAGAGCGTGGATTCAACATCGAGTTTGTGAAAGATGCTAAAGGAAACTCATTGTCGTATACCATCAATCAAACGATGATGCGTATCAATTTGGCAGCGCCATTGAAACCTGGTGAAAAATTTTCTTTTGCAATCAAATGGTCTTACAATATCAATAATTACAGACAAGATGGTGGTCGTTCAGGATATGAATTATTCGAAAAAGACGGAAATAAGTTATATGTAATTGCTCAGTTCTATCCTAGAATGGCGGTTTATAATGATGTGGAAGGATGGCAGAATATGCAGTTCTGGGGAACGGGAGAATTTACATTGCCTTTTGGAAATTTTGATGTAAATATTACCGTGCCTGCGGACCACGTTATGGAAGCAACAGGAGAGCTGATGAACAGAAGCGAAGTCTTTACTCCGGAACAAGTAAAAAGATATGAATTAGCTATGAAATCATACGATAATCCAGTTGTTATCGTAACACAAGCAGAAGCAGAAGCAACCGAAAAAGGATTTTCTGATAAGAAGAAAACATGGAGATTTAGCGCTAAAAACGTAAGGGACTTTGGAATTGCCACTTCCAGAAAATTTATTTATGATGCTATGGCAGTTAAATTAAGTGAGAAAACGGTAATGGCAATTTCAGTTTATCCTAAAGAGAGTAATCCTTTATGGGGAGAAACTTCAACAAGAACGGTAGCACATACGCTGAAAAGTTATTCTGCACATACATTTGATTATCCTTATCCAAAAGCGGTTTCAGTATCTGCGGAAGATCAAGGTATGGAATACCCAATGATTTGCTGGAATTATGGGCGTCCTGACGAAAAAGGAGTGACCAGCGAACGTATTAAAAACGGTATGATTGGAGTAGTGGTGCATGAAGTAGGACACAATTTTTTTCCTATGATTGTCAATTCTGATGAGCGTCAGTGGTCTTGGATGGATGAAGGATTGAATACCTTTATGCAATACATGGCCGAACAGGAAATGGGAACGAATTTCCCTTCCAGTCGTGGTCCTGCAAGCAAAATTGTTCCTTATATGAGTGGTGATCAAAATTTTTTAGAGCCTATTATGTCTAACTCTGAAACAATAGTTCAATTTGGTGCAAACGCTTATGGTAAGCCGGCAACAGGATTGAATATTCTTAGAGAAACAATCATGGGAAGAGAATTATTTGACCATGCTTTTAAAGTATACGCAAACCGATGGAAATTTAAGCATCCTACTCCGGAAGACTTTTTTAGGACCATGGAAGATGCATCGGCAGTAGATTTAGACTGGTTTTTCAGAGGATGGTTTTACTCCACTGATTTTGTAGATATCGGAGTGAAAGAAGTAAAACAATATTACGTCTCTGAGGCTGCAACTAAAGAATTAAAAGACGCTGTCGTAAGAAGAGGACGTTTTGGTCAGGAAAAAGGACCTTTCGTATATTTAGTTCCCGGATCAAGTGAAGAATTATCCGCTAAAGATAAGAAAGCATTAGCTATTTCAGATGTAAATTTATTATCGGAGTATGTAAATAAAAACTTTACTGCTGATGAAAAAACAAAATTAAAATCGCCTAAATATTTCTATGAAGTAGAGTTCAACAAACCGGGAGGAATGTTAATGCCAATTATCGTTGAGTTAACTTATGATGATAATTCAAAAGAAACGTTCAAATATCCAGCTCAAATTTGGAGAAAAAACAATGATACCGCTAAGAAAGTTTACGCGACTGAAAAAGCAATTAAAAAAATCCAAGTAGATCCAAAGTTAGAGACGGCGGATATCGATGTGACTAATAATACTTGGCCAAAAGAAGAAGTAAAGTCCAAATTCGATTAGACAAACAAATACTGCAAAAAAAGACTCTGAAAAGAGTCTTTTTTTTTATGAAAAAATTAAAAGTCAAAGATTCAAAATTTAATATCTTTGTAGTAATCAAAAATAAAAAAATATGTTTGGCATAGGTGGAGGCGAATTAATTTTTATCATGTTTATAGTACTCATGCTTTTTGGGTCAGATAAAGTACCGGAAATTGCCCGCACTATGGGTAAAGCAATGGCACAACTGAAAAATGCTACAAATGATATCAAAAGTGAAATTCAAAAAGGTGCAGAGGCCAATGGATTTGACACAAAATCATTGAGCGATTTCAGAGGCAATATTACTTCAGAAATTAATAAAGCCAAGGACAATTTATTGGGTGATACAACGCAATTTAACGACATCACCGGAAATATTACCTCCGAAATTAATAAAGCTAAAGACAGTTTATTGGCAGATACTACCGCTCCGATTGAAACTGCGAAAGAAGAGACAGAAGACATTACAGGACCTATAAAACGTCAGGTGTAATGTTGAAAAATTTTCTTTCCTTGGATACGGAATTATTTGTGTTTTTAAATGGTTTAGGATCAAAGACCTATGACGGGCTTTGGTTACTCATTACCAAACAAAGCAATTGGATTCCACTATTTCTACTTTTGTTGTATGTTATTTTTAAAAAACTGGGAGCAAAACAAACGCTTTATTTACTATTGTTTGTAGCGGTATTAGTTACGTTTACAGATCAAACGACAAATTTGTTCAAAAACGGATTCCAACGTTTACGTCCTTGTAATAATCCAGAAATCAATTCGTATATACGCATCGTTCAAATCCGAAACTCATTTAGTTTTTTCTCGGGACATGCAGCAAACTCAATGGCAGTCGCGACATTTTTATATTTTAATTTTAAAGATAAAATTAAATTTTTCGGTTTTCTGTTTTTATGGCCGTTAATTTTTGCTTACAGCAGAATTTATCTGGGATTGCATTATCCATTAGACATTTTATCCGGCTATTTGTTCGGATTCATTTCTGGATTTTTGATTTTTATTGTATACAAAATAGCACAAGAAAGATATTTTCCGCAACCTATTAATTGGTAGGAGCAATTTCCTGCTGTCCGCTGTATCTTTTCTAGTCCTGAAAAAAGCTCAGGACTAGAAAAGGATGCCGCTTCCATCAGGGCTAGCACATTTGTTATTAATAGAACTTTTTATATTAAAGAACTCTGCTTACCGTTAATCCATCGCGAATAGGTAGTAAAACGGTTTCTACGCGGGGATCCGTTGCTAATAATTGATTGTATTCCAGCAATATTTTTGTGCTCAAATCTTTAGGATTCAGTGGCTCCAAAACTTTTCCGCTCCACAGTACATTGTCCGATAAAATTATGCCGCCTTTATTCATTTTTGGAAGAATCAATTCAAAATAGTTCCGGTAATTTTCTTTATCGGCGTCAATAAAAACCAAATCAAATTTCAATTCAAGCGCTGGAATGATGCCAACTGCTTCACCTAAATGCTGAATGATTTGTTTCCCCCAACGTGATTTGTCAAAATGTTTTCTTTGAAAATCAAGTAATTCTTCTTTGATGTCAATTGTATGCAACTGTCCGTTTTCCTGCATGCCTTCGCACAAACACAAAGCGGAATAACCAGTATATGTTCCAATTTCCAGAATATTAATCGGTCGAATCAATTTAGACAACATACTCAAAACCCGACCTTGAAAATGCCCACTCAACATTCGCGGCAGCAGAATTTTTTGGTAAGTTTCTTTGTTTAAAGCCGCCAGTAAAGCCGGTTCTTTTTCAGAATGTTGTTCGATATAATCTTCTAATTCTTGGGAAATGAAATGCATTATTTTAAACTTTTTTCAATTGAGAGCAAAGTTATCAAATTATCAAATCAACAAATCAACAAATTGTCATTAAATTTGCAGCATGGAAATTGAGAAAAAAGACATACGATCTTTATCAAAAGAACAACTACGCGATTTTTTTGTCGCTAATAATGATAAAGCCTTTCGGGGTAACCAAGTCTATGAATGGTTGTGGAGCAAGGGTGCACATAGTTTTGAGGACATGACAAATGTTTCTAAAGGAACACGTACCATGCTGGAAACACATTTTGTTATCAATCACATTAAAGTAGATACGATGCAGCGCAGTGAAGACGGAACCGTGAAAAATGCGGTACGTTTGCATGATGGTTTGGTCGTTGAGTCGGTTTTGATACCCACAAATACAAGAACTACAGCTTGTGTGTCCAGTCAAGTAGGTTGTAGTTTGGATTGTAATTTTTGCGCCACAGCGCGCTTAAAAAGAATGCGAAATCTGGAGCCAGCTGAAATCTACGATCAGGTTATTGCTATAGATAAAGAAAGTCGTTTGTATTATAATCATCCGCTGTCAAATATTGTTTTTATGGGAATGGGAGAACCGCTCATGAATTACAATAATGTCTTGAAAGCAATCGAAATGATTACGTCTCCGGAAGGTTTAGGGATGTCTCCCAAGAGAATTATGCTTTCAACGTCTGGAGTTCCCAAAATGATAAAAAAACTCGCAGATGATGACGTGAAATTTAAATTAGCAGTTTCATTACACTCAGCAATCGATGAAATACGTTCCCGAATTATGCCGTTTAGTGCTAATTTTCCTTTGGCAGATTTACGTGAATCCTTAGAATATTGGTACCGAAAAACCAAAAGTAAAATTTCTTACGAATATGTCGTTTGGAAAGATATTAATGATAATAAGGCTTCAATCGATGCTTTGGTAAAGTTTTGTAAATACGTTCCTTGTAAAGTGAATCTGATCGAATACAATCCAATTGACGATGGAGAATTTCAGCAAGCTTCAGAAGAATCAATTAATGCATACATAAAAGCACTGGAAGCAAGCGGAATTGTGGTAAAAGTGCGAAGAAGCCGCGGAAAAGACATCGATGCTGCCTGTGGGCAACTCGCCAACAAAGAAGCATAAAAAGGTGTCCACGAATTATGAAAATTCATAGCGATAACTATTGCTTTGAATTACGTAATTTTTTTTAGCAATACAATTTCGTGGAATTGAACTTAAATTATTAATAGAATTTGAGTTAATTCAAGTAATATGTAACTAAAAATTTTAAAAGGGAATGCTGTGAAATAGTTGCTGTTTTTTTATTTGGAAAGCAGTATATTTGAACTCCAATGAACATTACTTCACAAATAAAACAGCCCATCTTTGACGAAATGGAACTTTTTGAAAAAAAGTTCTACGAATCGATGACTTCACAAGTGGCTTTGTTAAATAGAATTACATATTATATCGTCAACAGAAAAGGGAAGCAAATGCGTCCTATGTTTGTTTTTCTGACTGCTAAAATGGTTTCGGCTGGAATAGTAAATGAAAGAACGTATCGTGGAGCTTGCGTTATCGAGCTGATTCATACCGCCACATTAGTTCACGATGATGTTGTAGATGATAGTAATCGCAGAAGAGGTTTTTTCTCCCTTAATGCACTTTGGAAAAATAAAATTGCTGTTTTGGTTGGTGATTATTTATTGTCCAAGGGATTATTACTTTCTATTGATAATGGAGATTTCGATTTGCTTCGAATTATTTCTGTCGCGGTTCGTGAAATGAGCGAAGGCGAATTACTTCAAATTGAAAAAGCAAGAAGACTTGACATCACAGAGGATATTTATTATGAAATTATTCGACAAAAGACAGCGACACTTATTGCTGCTTGTTGTGCTCTAGGGGCAAGATCCGTTATCGAGGATGAAATTCAGGTAGAAAACATGCGGAAATTTGGAGAACTCATTGGCATGGCTTTCCAGATAAAAGATGATTTATTCGATTATACCGATGAAGCTATTGGGAAACCAACCGGAATTGATATCAAAGAACAAAAGATGACTTTACCGCTCATTTATGTTTTGAATACATGTACTTCAAAAGAGAAAACATGGCTTATCAATTCCATCAAAAACCATAATAAAGATAAAAAACGCGTCAAAGAAGTTATTGCTTTTGTAAAAAACAATGACGGTTTGCTTTATGCGGAACAAAAAATGGTTGAATTTCAGCAAGAAGCACTTTTGTTGCTGGATAATTATATAAATTCAGAGTTTAAAGACGCATTAATTTTGATGGTTAATTACGTCATTGAAAGAAAAAAGTAATTTTTTTTTAGAATATTTTCTCTCGTTACCGATTGCTTTCATTGACTTTTTTTATATTCCAACTTTAAAATCAAAAAAATTTAATAGATAAGATGCAACCTTTTTGCATTGTCAATCGTCTATGTTAATAGAGATGAAGTTTAATTTCAAGAATCTATTGCAATAGCAATGAGAGATATTGAAATTGAAATTGATTTTTGCCATTGAAATTATTTATGAAAGTAATCAACTTACATCACGGGGAAAATGAATTAATCCAGTTGGCTGTCGAAAACAATCGACAGGCGCAACAGCAGATTTATACCCAATTTTCTCCAAAAATGTTAAGCGTTTGCCGCCAATACATAAAAGACATTCATCAGGCCGAAGATATCATGATTACTGCTTTTATGAAAGCGTTTACGAATTTGAAGAATTTTCAGTTTAAAGGAAGTTTCGAAGGTTGGATTAGGAGAATCATGGTAAATGAATGTATTTCTTTTATCCGAGTTGAAAAAAAACTCAAATACATTGAAGAGGAAACCTATTTTGAAGAAAGCTGCAACAACATCGAAAGCCAATTTTCAATAGACGATATTCAATTTATGATTGATAGTTTGCCGGATGGCTATAAAATGGTTTTTAATTTATATGCTATTGAAGGATACAAACATCACGAAATTGCCACTATGTTGGGGATTAATGAAGGAACATCAAAATCGCAATTGTCGCATGCCAGGAAAATGCTGCAAGGGCAGATTAGTAAAAAGAAAAATTATGAGTATGGAACTGAATAAATTTGAAATACAAATAAAAGAGCAGTTAAACGCCAGGGAAATCAAACCATCAGAAATGGCTTGGGACAAACTGGATGCAATGCTTACGGTCGCTGAAAAACCAAAAACAAAGTTTCCTTGGTTGTTTATAGCGGCAAGTTTTGTTGGATTTTTATTGATAGGAACAGTTTTTTTTAATAATTCTGAAACTGTAAAAATAAATAAAGATACTCCGGTAGTTTTGGAACAAAAAAAAGATGTCAGTAATTTAAATGAGCCAGAAATAATCAATGAAGCAGTTTTGCCTGGCCAAATTAAAAAAACAACAGTGCAGGAACATGAAGTTGTTGCCAACAATACTATTTTAAAAAAGCATCCAAAACAACTTAATACTAAAGAGGAGGAGGTTTCAATCATCAATCCAACAAAAGAGAATAACGACATAGTTAATACTTCTGAAAACAAGAATTTTCCATTAACAAGCGGTAATAGATACGTTTCAGCAGAAAAATTATTGGCAGACGTTAGCAATACTAAATTTGAACCAAAAGTTGCCGATAGATCAATTGAAAAAACTAGAAAAGCTATTTCAATAAATCCAAACAGTTTATTGTCAAATGCTGAAACAGAATTAAATCAATCTTTTAGGGAATCAGCATTGGACAAATTCAACAAAAATTTTAATGCCATAAAAACAGTTTTAGTCAATAGAAATTACGAAGAATAAATATAAATCAATCATCAATCAAAAAACGAAAATCATGCGGAAAATTATTTTAATCACAGTACTACTTTTATCTGCCTTTTTAACAAAAGTAAATGCGCAAGAAAAAGGCAATTATAAAAATATTCTAGACTGGACTTATTGGGAACCTGCGTCACCAAATTATGAAAGGAGTTTTGAAAAGAACCCCGAATTCAAAGAAGAAAATATTTTAACCATTAAATCGATTAAAAACAAAATCAATGGTTTTGGTACAATCATGAAAACAATAAAACCAGACTTATACTTAGGGAAAACGGTAAAAATGTCAGGATATTTAAAATGTGAAAATATTAAATCTTGGGCTGGTTTATGGATGCGTGTGGATTACTATGATGTGGCTGTTTTGGCTTTTGATAACATGCGCAAAAATCCCATAAAAGGCACAAAAGATTGGGCTAAATATGAAATTGTATTGCACGTACCAGCAGATGCAACTTCTGTTTCATACGGAGTTTTATTAGATGAAACAGGTCAGGTTTGGTTTAAAGATATTGTTTTAGAACTAGTTGATGAAACTACACCTGAAACGGGATTTACTAAAGGAAGAGATCATAAATCAATTCCATTTGAGACCCAAGCAAAAGCAATTGCCAATCAAATTAAAACAATAACGGACACTCAGAAAAATGCTTTAAAAACTGAAATAGATGCTTTAGATAAAGAAGTTGCAAAAGGAATAATTTCTAAAGAAAAAGTAGAAGAACTCAAATTGAAAAAAGCGGAAGAACGCGCCGCTAATATTGAAACAAAAGTCGCTATTGAAGAGGGAAAATTAAATCAATTAATTCAAGATAAAGTTGATGGAAAGTTTGATGAAGAAAATGGAAATAATAGTGGTAGTACAAGTTTCATTATAGGAAGTAGTACTGATTCCATTGGGAAGAATAAAAGAGAAATCAATATTACATCCATGAAAGTTTACAACGGCCAAAGAGACAAAGAAGACCGACAATCAAAACGAACTACAAGTCAGGTAGTTTTTGCTACAGGATTGAATAATGTGGTGACTAATAAAAGTGTCGAAAAATCAGATTTCAGGTATTTAGGTTCTGATTTTTCTGAAATAGGCGTTTCTTATAATAGCAGAATCGCAAAAAACAACAATTTACTTCATGCTAAATATGGCTTGTCCCTAATGTACAATAATCTTCGTCCTACTGATAATCGTAGTTTTGTAATCAATGGGAAAGAGACTAATCTGGTTATTAATTCTATTGATATTACAGATTCTCGTTTCAGAAATGTATATTTAGTGGCGCCAATTCATTTAGAGTTTGATTTTTCGGCTAAAAAAATGAAAGACAATATACCATTTTTCAGAACGCATCAAAGTGTTCGTTTTGGTATCGGTGGTTATGCAGGAATCAATTTGAAGTCAAAGCAAATTATAAAGTATGATGACAATGATTTGAAAGCTACTGAAAGAACTAAAGGGGATTTTAATGCCAGTAATTTTATTTATGGTTTGAGTTCTTATATTGGATATAGATCGACCAGTTTGTACTTGAAATATGATTTGAATCCTTTGTTTAAAGAGAATTTGGTAAAGCAAAACAACGTTTCGTTAGGACTGCGTTTTGATTTCAATTAGAAATTGTTTTAGTTCGTTTTATACTTATAAAGCACTTTGAAAGAAGTGCTTTTTTTGTTTTAGATATTAATTATAAACTTTGATTTACGTATTTTTACACCCTCTTCAACTATTAAATATTTTATATAATTTGATTTCAAAAGCTACTATTGATATTGTTTTCGAAACTGCTCGAGTAGAGGAGGTTATTGGTGATTTTGTAAACTTAAAACGTGCAGGAAGTAACTGGAAGGGTTTGAGCCCTTTTTCTGAAGAGCGTTCTCCCTCGTTTATGGTTTCGCCGGCTAAAGGGATTTGGAAAGATTTTAGTTCTGGAAAAGGTGGAAATTCCGTGGCTTTCCTAATGGAGCATTCTCATTTTACGTACCCGGAAGCCATTCGGTACTTAGCTAAAAAATACAATATTGAAATTGAAGAAACGGAGCAAACCGATCAAGAAAAAGCGCTTACGGATGTTCGGGAAAGTATGTATTTGGTATCGGAATTTGCAAAAACCTATTTTAATAACACCCTTTTAAATTCGGAAGAAGGGAAAGCAATTGGGTATTCTTATTTTAAAGAAAGAGGATTTACGAATGAGACTATCAAGAAATTTAGTTTAGGATATTCGCCTGAAAGTTGGGATGCTTTTACCAAAGAAGCTTTAGGCAAAGGATATAAATTAGAGTTTCTGGAAAGTACGGGACTTACAATTCCTAGAGATGACAGGCCATTTGATAGGTTTAAAGGCCGTGTGATGTTTCCTATAGAAAGCATGTCAGGACGAGTTCTTGGTTTTGGAGGTCGTATTCTTACAAATGATAAAAAAGCGGCAAAATACCTGAATTCCCCTGAAAGTGAAATTTACCACAAAAGCAAAGTGTTGTATGGTATTTTTCAAGCCAAACAATCCATTGCGAAATTAAATAATTGTTATCTTGTTGAAGGATATACGGATGTAATTCAATTCAATCAATCTGGGATTGAGAACGTTGTAGCTTCATCTGGAACTGCATTGACGCCTGACCAAATCCGATTAATTAATAGATTGACTAAAAATATAACGGTGCTTTTTGACGGGGATGCAGCCGGTTTACGAGCATCAGTTCGAGGAATTGATTTGATTCTTGAAGAAGGTATGAATGTAAAAGTCTGTACTTTTCCTGATGGTGAAGATCCGGACAGCTTTGCCAAAAAAACATCCTATGATGATTTAGTTTTATATCTCGAAAATAATGCTAAGGATTTTATTCAGTTCAAAGCATCGCTTTTGATGAATGAAGCCAAGAATGATCCTATCAAAAAAGCCGACTTAATTCGGGATATGGTCGTAAGTATTTCAAAAATTCCAGACAGGATTCAACGTGAAATTTATATTCAGGAATGTTCCCGAATTATGGATATTTCGGAGCAGGTTTTACAAAGTACCTTGGCGCAATTAGTTCAAAAAGATGTTGCTGAAGTTGGAAAAAAACAAAAGCAAAAAGAGTTGCAGAATGCTTTTGACTATGTTAAAAATGAAGACGGAGTTGAGACCGATAAAGTCGATTCTTTATATGGATTTGAACGTAAAATAATTGAAATTCTTTTGCTTTACGGTAATAAAACTGAAAATTTTGAAGAAGTTCTATTAAAGTCAAATGATGAAGGAGAAATAGTAGATGTTACTGAAATTAGAGAATTGAAAGTTTTTCAGAAAATTTATTTGAGTTTGCAAGATGATGAAGTCGAATTTGCCAGTCCTATATTTAGGGAGATTTATAAAAATTTGATAGATTATTATTTGCAGAATGAGGATTCTGGACTTGAGAAATATATAAATCATTTTCAGTCAGGTATCCCAGTTGAAGTGACTAACATAATAATGGAGGATGAGAAAAATATATTGCATAATTGGGTAGGTCAAAATATTTTTCCTAAAACTAAAGAAGAAATGCTAAATCAGGATGTCTCTGATACATTACTTACTTTAAGATGGTTTTTACTCAGTGAAATTATCGAAGGGCTAAAAAATTCTGTTTCTAATGATCCAGATTCGAATAATACGGAGTCACTTTCTTTAGTGATGAATTATATTGAATTAAGAGGGAAATTTTCAAAAAAATTAGGGAGAGTTGTGGTGCGTTATCATTGAAGGAATATGATTTTTTCTTCCAAATTGATAAATTAAAAAGCTCTGTATCATCTGAACCTGATACAGATAATACAGAGCTTCTGTGTTTGAATATGTGTTACAACACATTAAATCATTCTTTTTCAAAAAAAATAGGAAGAGTAATTTCTAGATATTACTAAACAATCTCTAATTTTTTAGCTTTGTCTACTAAATCGACAAGATTAGTAACGTTCAGTTTGGTTAACAATCGCAGTTTGTAAGTAGAAATCGTTTTTTCGTTGAGGTTTAAAATTTCAGCAATTTCATGATTCTTTTTTCCTCCACTTAAATAACGTAAAACTTCTACCTCACGGTTAGAAAGCTTGCGGTACAAACGTTCGCTTTTACTTTGTTTAGCAATCAAGGCTAAGTTTTTCTTCACGGTTTCATTCATGATTATCTTACCTTGGGAAACTTTTACAATCGAAATTCCTAAAGTTTCTAACTTTTCTGATTTATGCACAAAGCCAGATACTCCGGCTTTTATGGCATTTGGCGCATAAATTTGTTCTGAAAGCCCACTGAAAATAATAATTTTTGTTTTTGGAAAGTTTTTTAAGACCGCTTTAATCTCAAAAATACTGGAAAGACCTTCCAGCTCCAAATCTAATACTAATACATCAATGTCTTTTGTTTGAAGGATATCCCGTACCATCAAGAAATTGCCGACATTGGCAACTATTGAGATGTCTGCATTATCTTTAAAGTAAGATTTTACTCCAAAATGCACAACAGGGTAGTTATCGGCTATACATACTTTAATCATAATTTTAAATTTTTAGAATTGTTTGTAATTGGAAATGTAAAATTAATAAATAAATTCTGTAATTAATTGTAAATCAATATAAAATATCATTTCTTTATCATTTTGTGATAAAACAAACGGGAATTGGCATTATTTTATGTTGATTAATGAGATTTAATCGTTTGTAAATTTCAAAAACAATTTTTTCTCTTCCTGAAAAATCTTTCGCTGTTTTACCGGCCTCATTTGCTAACATCGCCAACTCTAATTCATCATAACTGGCTCCTAACTGATCTTCATCGCTTCGGTCGTCACCAAATAATCCATCAGTTGGTGATGCCTTTAAGATAGACTCTGGAACTTTTAAATAATTTCCCAAAAGAAAGACTTCAGACTTCATTAAATCAGCAATTGGACTTAAATCTACTCCGCCGTCGCCATATTTCGTATAAAAACCCACTCCAAAATCTTCTACTTTGTTTCCGGTGCCTGCAACTAATAATCCATGTATTCCTGCGAAATAATATAAAGTGGTCATCCTTAATCTCGCACGTGAATTTGCGAGTGCGAGATGAACTTTTTCGGTATTTGAATCATCAGGAATTGCATTTTTGAACGTTTCAAAAAGATTCGTCAAGTCGGCTTCGGTACTTATTACGTTAGGAAATCGTTGTTTTAATTGTCCTATGTGTTCACGCGCTCGTGTTACATGGCATGCTGCCTGATGAATGGGCATTTCCACACATAAAACTTTTAATCCTGTTTGCGCGCATAGTGTTGAGGTAACTGCTGAATCAACACCACCTGAAATGCCAATTACAAATCCATTTACTTTTGCATTTTCAGCGTACGTTTTTAACCAGTTTACAATTTGATTATTTACTTTATCAACTTCGATTTTACTTTTTTTAGTCATAATAATTAACGTTTTAAAAAGCAGGAATGTATATTTGCAAAATCAATTCGTTATGCATTCGTTTCCCAGAATTCTTTGGAAACAAATTTAATTAATATATATGAAAAAATATGTTTTTCTTGTAGTCTTTT
Source organism: Flavobacterium sp. DSR2-3-3 (assembly GCF_049896585.1). NCBI lineage: Bacteria > Pseudomonadati > Bacteroidota > Flavobacteriia > Flavobacteriales > Flavobacteriaceae > Flavobacterium > Flavobacterium sp. DSR2-3-3. The sequence goes on along the minus strand of NZ_JAFCUP010000013.1, from coordinate 30,646 downwards.
GTCTCGTTATTTTATCCTGTGACAAGAAAACTAAAGTTGAAAGTGCTGTGACAGCAATTCCTTTGAATATAAAGGTGGAGCGTTTTGATAAGATATTTTTTGAAACCGAACCAAAAGATTTAGAGAAAGTAAAAAAAGAATTTCCATTTTTTTTCCCGGCCGGAAATGACAACAGTGTTTGGTTAAATAAAATGCGGGATCCGTTATGGAGAGAATTGTACACGGAAGTTCAAAAAAAATATGCTGATTTTGAACCTGTAAAACAAGAGCTTACTACACTTTTTAAACATATTAAATATTATTTTCCAGAAACAAAATCACCAAAAGTAATTACCATAATCTCCGAAATGGATTATAATAATAAAGCTATTTATGCGGATAGTCTGGTAATTGTTTCACTGGAATTGTATTTAGGAAAAGGGCATAAGTTTTATCAGTTTCCAAATTATTTAAAACAAAATTTTGAGGAAAGACAAATCGCTCCGGATATAGTTTCGAGTTTTTCAGCACGCAAAATCCCACTTGTAACGCAAAAAGATTTGTTGAGTCAAATGATTTATTACGGAAAGCAATTGTATTTAAAGGATTTACTTTTGCCTGAATATACTGATGCCGAAAAAATGGGGTATACTCCTGAGCAAATAACGTGGTGTCAAGAAAATGAAAGTTACATGTGGCGTTATTTTATTGAGAAAGAAATGCTTTACAGTAATGATCAAAAGTTAATTCCCCGATTTATAAATCCAGCTCCATTTTCTAAATTTTATTTAGAAATTGATAATGAATCGCCGGGACAAGTTGGAGCCTGGATTGGTTGGCAAATGGTTCGCTCTTACATGAAAAATAATGAAGTGCCTATTGCTGATTTGCTAAAAACAAGCGCAAAAGAAATATTTGTGAAATCAAAATACAAACCCAAAAAATAATGTCAAATAAAAATACATCAGAAATTAAATTTCTAATTGAATTAGATGAAAATCGTGTTCCGGAAAAATTAATGTGGTCTGCAAAAGACGGTGGAGTAGAACTAGAAGAGGCAAAAGCAATTATGCTGTCGGTTTGGGACAGCAAGGCAAAAGAAAGTATGCGAATCGATTTATGGACCAAAGATATGCCAGTGGATGAGATGAAAATTTTCTTTCACCAGACTTTAGTGGCAATGTCAGAAACATTTAAGCGCGCTACTGATGATGAGAAAATGGCGGATACGATGAAAGATTTCTGTGATTATTTTGCAGAGAAACTGGATTTGACAAAATAGAGTAAGTTCAATTCTAAAAATAAAATCCCAAAACTTTAAAACTTAAGTTTTGGGATTTTTTATACTTTCTTTATTGGTTTCTAAAATTGACTGTTATTCTTGAAAACCTCTTGATTTACTTCGTCAATATAGCTTAGTAATTCTTCTTTACCTGTTGATTCAGTTGCTGAAGTCACAAAGTAGTGTGGCATTTCGGCCCAATTGTTAGCGAACATTTTCTTTTTGTAAGCTGCAACATGCGAATCTATTTTTACCTTACTGATTTTATCTGCTTTGGTGAAAACAATGCAAAAAGGAATTTCGCTTTCGCCCATATAGGACATAAATTCGATATCGATGGTTTGCGCTTCATGACGAATGTCAATCAGAACAAATGCACAAACCAGTTGCTCTCTGGTTTCAAAATAATCAGTGATGAATTCCTGAAATATAGATTTCGTTTTTTTAGAAACTTTGGCATATCCATAACCGGGTAAATCGACTAAGAACCAATTGTTGTTAATCAAAAAATGATTTATCAGTTGAGTTTTTCCTGGTCTTCCAGATGTTTTTGCTAATTTTTTCTGGTTCGTTATCATGTTGATCAACGAAGATTTCCCCACATTTGATCGGCCAATAAAAGCATATTCAGGTAAAAAATCTTTTGGGCATTTAGTTACATCAGAGTTGCTGATAACAAATTCGGCGGTATTAATTTTCATTTTTTCTAGGTGTAAAATTCTCCTATTGAGTTTAATGTACTGCTAAATGGGTGTTGGTCAACCATTCTTCTAACAAACGATTAAACTCATCTGGATGTTCCATCATCGCAGCATGGCCGCATTTGTCAATCCAGTATAAAGTAGAATTAGGTAATAATTTATGAAACTCTTCTGCAACATCTGGAGGCGTAACTTTGTCATTTTTCCCCCAAATGATACAAGTTTGAACATGCATTTTTGGCAAATCTTTTGCCATATTATGACGGATGGCACTTTTGGCAATTGTCAGTGTTTTAATCAGTTTTATTCGGTCATTTACAGACGCGTAAACTTCATCAATTAGTTCTTTTGTAGCTACTTTCGGGTCATAAAACACATCTTCGGCTTTTTTCTTAATGTATTCGTAATCTCCTCTTTTTGGATAACTGTCACCCATGGCACTTTCATAAAGTCCCGAACTACCCGTTATAACTAGACCTGCAACTTTTTCGGGATACATTTTAGTGTGGTACAAAGCGATATGACCACCTAATGAATTTCCTAAAAGTATGACGCGTTCTAAACCTTTGAATGTGATAAAGTCTTTAACATATTTTGCAAAACTTTTTACATTCGTTTTCAGAATATTTTGAGTGTAAATGGGTAAGTCTGGAATGATTATTTTATATCCTCTTGTAGAGAAGTAACTGGCAACCGCGTCAAAGTTACTGAGTCCTCCCATCAATCCATGCAAGATGACAATTGGAGTTCCTTCACCAGCTTCATAATAGCTGTACCTACCTTCTTTTTTATAGTGTTTTTCCATTTTTTTTGAATCCCGATTTTCAATTTTGACAAATATAGGTTTTAATAAATAAAAATGAATTTTTACAACAATTTTTAATTGTAAAATTATCCTTAGTGATGTAAAAACAGCGTAGTTTTTTTCCAAAATGAAGATGCTTTTTCGCTTTTTTTTACTTTTGTTATTACTACAAAAAATTGAAAATTCTTTGTGTTTTATCCTCTTTTTTTTATAACATTATGTTTCTTACAAATAAAATAAAACAGAGCTAATGTTCTGATTGTGCATAAATTATACGTTTTTGTCCAAAAGCGGTTAAACTTATTAACAAAGTGGTATATAGTGGTAGATTGTGGTAATATTTTTTATATTTTTGCTCTACACCATTTAACACTTTTTTTGTTTGGATACAATTGTCGGGACATATGAATGTAAAGTTGATGCTAAAGGAAGGCTGCTCATGCCAGCACCCTTGAAAAAGCAGTTGGCTACTTCACTTCAAAACGGATTTGTTTTGAAGCGTTCTGTTTTTCAGCCGTGTCTGGAATTATATCCTATGCAGGAATGGAATTTGATGATGCAAAAAATCAATAAACTAAATCGATTTGTAAAGAAAAACAATGACTTTATCCGCCGGTTTACTGCTGGTGTCAAAGTGGTTGAAATCGATGCTTTGGGACGATTGTTGGTACCTAAGGATTTAGTGACTTTTGCCAGTATTGCAAAAGAAGTGGTATTCTCATCAGCAGTGAATATTGTTGAGATTTGGGATAAAGATTTATACGAAAAATCAATAAGTGGCGAAGATGTTGATTTTGCAGATTTGGCCGAGGAAGTAATGGGAAATATAAATGACGACGACAATGGAATATCATAATCCAGTTTTGCTTCAAGCATCTGTAGATGGTTTAAATATTAAGCCTGACGGCATTTATGTTGATGTAACTTTTGGCGGAGGCGGTCATTCAAAAGAGATTTTGAAACGGCTTGGGCCTAACGGAAAGTTGTTTGCTTTTGATCAGGACGAAGACGCGCTGGCAAATACCCTGAAAGACGAAAGATTTACGCTGATTAATGAAAATTTCCGTTTTATAAAACGGTTTTTGCGTTTTTATGGGGTGAAAAGTGTGGATGGAATTTTAGCTGATTTAGGAGTTTCGTCCCATCAGTTTGATGTTCCTGAAAGAGGTTTTTCTACTCGTTTTGATGCTGGATTGGATATGAGAATGAGTCAGAAAAATGATTTGAATGCTTTCCGCGTGGTGAATGAATATGATGAGGCAAATTTAAAGAGAGTTTTTTTGGATTATGGAGAATTAAAAAATGCTCCCGTTTTGGCAAGAACAATTATAGAAGCCAGAGAGCTAAAGCCCATCAAAACAACAGATGAATTGAAAGAGGTTTTGGCCCGCTATTTACCCGAAAGAGTCAAAAATAAAATATTGGCACAAATTTATCAGGCCATTCGAATTGAAGTGAATCAGGAGATGGATGTTTTGAAAGAGTTTTTGGAACAATCCTTAGAAATATTGAATCCGGGCGGAAGATTGAGTGTAATATCTTACCATTCATTAGAGGACAGATTAGTAAAAAGGTTTGTAAAAAACGGAATGTTTGAGGGAGAACCTGAACGGGATTTTTTTGGAAATTTTTCTGTTCCTTTCAAAACCATTGGAAAACTAATTGTTCCGGATGTTGCTGAAATAAAAGAAAATAATAGAGCCAGAAGTGCAAAATTAAGAATTGCTGAAAAGCGATAAGTACAACTCAGTTTCCCGAAAATGGAATTTTCCTAATTGAGACAAGACAAATACTAATTTTTAACATCCCGGTGCCCTTTCCTTGGGAGAGAATCGGGGAGAAGACTTATGAAAAACGGAGTTTACAGCCTATTAAAAGCAAGGTTTCTTATCAATGATGATGCGGTTAAAAATTGGCGTTTCATCGTTTTTATAATTCTTTTGGCTATCGTTATGATTGCAAATACCCAGCGATTTGAGCAAAAAGTTTTTAAGATTGCGGAGTTGACCAATAAAGTTAAAGAATTGCGTTCTGAATTTGTTGACAGACGTTCCGAGTTAATGAAATTAAAAATGGAATCGACTGTTTCTGAAAAAATGATAGAAAAAAAAATTTTTCCATCAACAGTTCCACCTTTCAAAATAAAAGTTAAAAAAGAAAAAGAGAAAAATCTTTTAGAAAAAATATGGCAGTAGAAGATAAATACATATCCTACAGAATTTATCTGGTAGCTTTTGTCATTTTTTTGATGGCCATAGCAATTGCTGTAAAATTAACAAATATTCAGTGGGTTGAAGGCGACTATTACAGAAAGTTAGCTAAAGAAAGAACCGTTAGAAATTTTGTGATTCCTGCTAATAAAGGAAATATTTATTCTGCGGATGGAAGCCTTTTGGCTACTTCAATCCCGAACTATGAAATCCGTTTTGATGCTATGGCTCCAAAAGCCGAATCTTTTGAAAAAAATGTTAAATCACTTTCGGATTCATTGGCTACTATTTTAGGAAAGTCATCTGGTTTTTTCGAAAACGAATTGCGAAAAGCCAGAGCAAATAAAAATAGATATTACTTGATAGCTCGTAATTTGAGTTACACGCAATATTTTAAAATAAAAGGATTTCCATTGTTCAATTTGGGTGCTTACAAGGGAGGAATTATAATTGAACAAGAAACCGTAAGAGAACATCCGATTGGGAAAATCGCGGAACGTACCGTAGGTTACGAACGAACTTCTCACGGCGAATCACTCGATGGAAAAGGAATCGAATGGGCTTTTAGAAAATATCTGAATGGAAAAGACGGTAAGATTTTAAAGCAAAAAATAGCAAAAGGGCAGTGGAAACCCATTCGCGATATCAATGAAATAGATCCTCAAGATGGGTATGATGTCATATCGACCATTGATGTTTACGTTCAGGATATAGCACATCATGCTTTGCTAAAACAATTGGAATTATATCAGGCTGATCATGGTTGTGTAGTTGTTATGGAAACAAAAACAGGTCATGTAAAAGCAATTTCTAATCTGGGAAGAGCGAAAGACGGAACTTATTATGAAACTACAAATTATGCAGTAGCCGAATCGCATGAGCCGGGTTCTACCTATAAATTAGCAGATTTAATGGCTCTGCTTGAAGATAAAAAGGCGGATACCAGTTCAGTTTATGACAGTAAAGGCGGTGTTATCATGTATTCCGGAAAAAAAGTGCGCGATTCACATGAAGGCGGTTACGGAAAAATTTCTTTAGCGCGAGGCTTTGAACTTTCATCTAATACGGTTTTGGTTCAAGCGGTGTACAATGCGTATAAAGAAGAGCCTTCAAAATTTGTAAATCATCTTAATAATTTCGGATTAAATAAACCATTAGGACTTTCGATTAAAGGGGAAGGAAGACCTTATATACCACAGCCAAGTGATAAGAATTGGTCAAATATTTCGCTTCCTTGGATGGCTTTTGGATATGGTGTTTCTATTACTCCCATGCAAACACTGGCTTTTTATAATGCAGTAGCCAATGATGGGGAAATGGTAAAGCCTCAATTTGTTTCTGAAATCAAAGAATGGAACAGAACCATCAAGAAATATGAGAAAGAAGTTTTAAATCCGAGGATTTGCTCGCCAGAAACTATTTCAAAATTAAAGGCAGTTCTGGCCAATGTTGTAAAAAAGGGAACGGGTTCAAAACTGTATTCTAAAGATTTTTCTATGGCAGGTAAAACAGGGACAGCACAAGTAAATTACGGAAAGGCTGGAGGAGTTGGAAAATATTATGCTTCGTCTTTTGTGGGTTATTTTCCGGCAGATAAACCGATGTATTCCTGTATAGTTGTAGTGCACAAGCCTAGTACTGCACTCAATAATTATTATGGTGCAGATGTGGCAGGGCCAGTTTTTAAAAGGATTGCACAAAAGATTTTTACCGATGCGCCTTCGACGAATGAAATTAAAAACTTAGACAGAAAGATTCCAAAACAAGAAAGTAATTACGATTCCTATTTTGTAAAAACCCAAAAGAAACAACATTTAATTCCAAATTTAAAAGGAATGTCCGGAATGGATGCTGTTGCTTTATTGGGGAATTTAGGATTGAGAGTAAAAGTAATTGGAGTTGGAAAGGTCAAAAAACAATCGTTACAAGCGGGACAGAATTTAGTAAAAAATACAACGATACTATTGGAATTATCATGAGTATACTAAAAGATATATTGTACAAAGTAGCTACCGAAGCTGTAAAAGGTTCGACGGATATTGCTATCAATAAAATGGATTTTGATTCTAGAAAAATTGAGGCTAATGATATTTTTGTGGCTATTCGTGGTTCTATTTCAGATGGTCATGATTTTATTGAAAAAGCAATTCAGCGAGGAGCTGTTGCCATTGTATGCGATACATTTCCAGAAAATATTGTCAAAGGAATTACCTATGTTCAGGTTAAAGATACTAATTCAGCGCTGGCATTTATGGCTGCAAATTATTTCGGGGATCCATCTCAAAACTTGAAATTGGTTGGAATAACAGGAACAAACGGTAAAACTACCATTGCTTCTTTATTGTACCAATTGTTTAAAAAAGCAGGTTTTAAGGTAGGATTACTTTCGACAGTCAAAATATTGGTTGATGAAATAGAATATAAAGCGACACACACGACTCCAGATTCAATTACGATAAATCATTATCTGAAAGAAATGGTCAAAAACGGGATTGAGTACTGTTTTATGGAAGTAAGTTCTCATGGAATTCATCAAAAAAGAACGGAAGCATTGCATTTTGTAGGTGGAATTTTTACCAATTTGTCTCACGACCATTTGGATTATCATCCAACTTTTGCAGAATATAGAGATGTAAAAAAATCATTCTTTGATAATTTGCCTAAGACAGCCTTTGTATTATCCAATATTGATGATAGAAATGGGCAAGTGATGTTGCAGAATACTGCGGCAAAAAAATTGACTTATGCTTTAAAATCGTATGCCGATTATAAGGCTCAAATTCTCGAAAATCAGTTGTCAGGTTTGTTGTTGAAAATAAACGGAAATGAAGTTTGGGTAAAACTGATTGGAACATTTAATGCCTATAATTTATTGGCTATTTATGGAACTGCGATTGAATTGGGAATGGAAAGTTTAGAAGTACTTCGCTTGTTGTCTGATTTAGAAAGTGTTTCAGGACGTTTTCAATTTATTGTTTCGGCTTCAAATATTACGGCGATTGTGGATTATGCGCATACACCGGATGCATTAGAAAATGTGCTAAAAACCATCAATGACATTCGTACCAAAAACGAACAACTAATCACGGTTGTAGGTTGCGGAGGAAATAGAGACAAAACCAAGCGACCAATTATGGCTGCCATTGGATCGGATTTAAGTGACAAAGCAATTTTCACTTCGGATAATCCAAGAAATGAAGATCCTCAAGTAATTATTACTGAAATGGAACAAGGTGTTGCTCCTCAGAATTATAAAAAAGTGTTGACCATAACCGACAGAAAACAAGCTATAAAAACGGCATGTCAATTAGCGCAGCCCAATGATATTATTTTAATTGCCGGGAAAGGGCATGAGACATATCAGGAAATAAATGGTGTTCGTCATGATTTTGACGACATGAAAATAGTAAAAGAGATATTAGACCAACTCCAAAAATAAAGAAATATGCTGTATTATTTATTTGAATATTTAGACAAAACATTGGATGTACCGGGCACCGGTGTATTTCAGTATATCACTTTTAGATCAGCATTAGCATTTTTGCTGTCTTTGCTTTTGTCAACCATTTATGGGAAAAGAATCATCCGTTTTTTGCAAAGACAACAAGTGGGAGAAACTGTTCGTGAACTTGGTTTAGCAGGTCAAAACGAAAAAGCGGGAACACCAACGATGGGTGGATTAATCATCATATTTGCCACTTTGGTTCCAGTTGTTCTTTTTGCAAAATTGCATAACATATATATTGTTTTGTTGATTGTTACCACACTTTGGATGGGGACAATTGGATTTATTGATGATTACATTAAAATTTTCAAAAAAGATAAAGAAGGTTTAAAAGGAATTTTCAAAGTTGTTGGGCAAGTTGGTTTGGGTTTAATTGTAGGGATTGTTCTTTATTTTCACGCAGGTGTGACGGTTCGTACGGATACTTCTACGTCAGATATTTTTAGAATGCCAACAGAAACTGTGATTTTGCCAGCGCCAATGGAAGAAAAATCTACGGCAACGACAATTCCTTTCTTCAAAAATAACGAATTTGACTATGCGGAATTACTGGCTTGGACAGGTGAAGGATATGAAAAATGGGCTTGGTTAATTTTTATTCCAGTGGTGATTTTTATCATTACCGCAGTTTCTAACGGCGCTAATCTAACCGATGGTATTGACGGCTTGGCTGCGGGAACATCAGCTATTTCAGTGCTGGCTCTAGGAATATTTACATTCGTTTCGGGGAATATTATTTTCTCGAATTATCTGAATATTATGTACATCCCTAATTCAGGGGAAATGACGGTTTTTATAGCCGCATTTGTGGGATCATTGATAGGATTTCTTTGGTATAACTCATATCCGGCATCGGTATTTATGGGCGATACAGGGAGTTTGACTATAGGCGGAATTATTGCGGTTCTTGCAATAGCGGTTCGTAAAGAAATGCTGATTCCATTATTGTGCGGAATTTTTCTGGTCGAAAATTTCTCAGTAGTGCTTCAGGTAAGTTATTTTAAGTATACAAAGAAACGCTTTGGCGAAGGCCGAAGAATATTTCTAATGTCGCCTTTACATCATCATTATCAGAAAAAAGGATATCACGAAAGTAAAATTGTCACCCGTTTTTGGATTGTTGCTATCATGCTGGCCATATTGTCAATTGTCACTTTAAAATTGAGATAACATGAGACTAGTGATTTTAGGAGGAGGAGAAAGCGGTGTTGGAACTGCGATTTTGGGTAAGAAAAAAGGATATGAAGTTTTTGTGTCTGATTTTGGAAAAATAAAAGAAAATTACAAAGAGGTTCTTATTATAAATGGAATAGCCTGGGAAGAGGAGAAGCATACGGAAGATTTGATTCTAAATGCAGATGTAGTTATGAAAAGTCCCGGAATTCCGGATAAATCTCCAATAGTTAAAATGCTTTTGAAAAAAGGAATTTCAGTAATTTCAGAAATTGAATTTGCGGCACCTTTTACTGATGCAACAATTATAGGAATTACCGGCAGTAACGGAAAAACAACTACGACCATGCTCACGCATCATTTGCTGAAATCAGCAGGATTAAATGTAGGACTTGGAGGAAATATAGGTAAGAGTTTTGCCTGGCAAATTGCTGATAATAAATACGATTCCTATGTACTGGAGTTGAGTAGTTTTCAACTGGACGGAATAGTGAATTTTAAACCGCACATCGCCATCATTACAAACATCAGTCCAGATCATTTAGATCGATACGATTATAAATATGAAAATTATATTGATTCAAAATTTAGAATTACGATGAATCAAACTGAGGACGATTACCTCATATATGACGGGGATGATGAAGCCATGAACAATTGGTTCAAAACACACACAACAAAAGCAAAATTAATTCCTTTTTCATTGACTAAAACTTTCAGCGAAGGGGCTTATTTAAAAAACAATAAAATGGAAATAAAGATCAATCAAGAAGAGTTTACAATGGACACAGAACACATTGCTTTAGAAGGAAAACATAATATGAAAAATGCAATGGCAGCAACCTCTGTGGCAAAATTAATGCAAATACGAAAGGCTACAATTCGAGAGAGTCTTTCTAATTTTCAAGGAGTAGAACACCGTCTTGAGAAAGTTTTGAAAATCCAGAACGTTCAATACATTAACGATTCAAAAGCAACGAATGTAAATGCTACTTTTTTTGCTTTAGACAGTATGAATACGCCTACAGTTTGGATTGTTGGTGGAGTTGATAAAGGAAATGATTACAATGAATTGATGTCATTAGTTCGTGAGAAAGTAAAAGCTATTATTTGCCTTGGAGTAGATAACAAGAAAATTATCGATGTTTTTGGGAATGTGGTCGATATGATGATTGAAGTAGCTAATATGAATGATGCAGTGCGAATGGCACAACGATTATCAGAAAAAGGCGATACCGTTTTATTATCACCAGCTTGCGCCAGTTTCGATTTATTTGAAAACTACGAAGACAGAGGACAGCAGTTCAAACAGGCCGTTAAGAATTTATAGAAATGTTTAAGGTTTAAATCGCAAGGTTGAAAAACTTTAAATTTTAAACATAAAAACTTTAAACAAATAAAAAATGAAACAACTAATAAACAATTTAAAAGGGGATAAAGGAATTTGGTCATTTGTGGCCTTATTGGCCTTGTTTTCGTTTATGCCTGTTTTTAGTGCGAGCAGTAATTTGGCCTACATTGGTCAGGGAAATGGGAATACATTAGGTTATTTGGTAAAGCATATCATGCATATTGGTATTGGTTTCACCATAATTTTTATGGTGCACAAAATACCGTATCATTATTTTAAGGCTGTTTCTAAAGGAGCACTGTATATCGTTTGGGTATTATTGGCATACACATTAGTAAAGGGAACAGTAATTGCCGGTGCTAACGCGAGCCGATGGATTCAGGTGCCATTTATTGGGGTTACGTTTCAAACTTCAACATTGGCGGCAATGGTTTTGTTTATATTTGTTGCCCGCTATCTGTCTAAAACAAGAGAAGTTCCTATTGATTTTAAGTCTTCAGTTTGGGAGCTTTGGGTTCCGGTATTCGTTACGTTACTATTTATTTTACCGGCTAATTTTTCTACAACGGCATTGATTTTTTCGATGGTATTAATGTTAGTTTTTATTGGTAAATATCCATTGCGTTACATTGGAATTGTTGTGGGTTCAGGAATAGTTTTTTTGGCTTTTTTCATTCTTATTGCTAAAGCATTTCCAGATGCATTTCCTAACCGGGTTGATACTTGGATAAACCGTATTGATAATTTTACCAGTGATAAACCAGGCGAAGATGATTATCAAATAGAAAAAGCTAAAATTGCGATCGCTTCGGGAAAAATATACGGTTTAGGTCCGGGGAAAAGTATCCAAAAGAACTTTCTGCCACAATCATCTTCCGATTTTATTTTTGCGATAATTGTCGAAGAGTATGGGCTCATAGGAGGTTTAGGAGTTCTAGCATTGTATTTATTGCTGCTGTTTCGATTTGTAATTGCTTCACATAAAGCCAAATCCCTTTTTGGAAAATTAGTAGTGGTTGGGTTGGGTTTCCCCATGATATTCCAGGCAATGGTAAACATGGCTGTTGCGGTAGAACTATTACCAGTAACTGGGCAAACGTTGCCATTGATAAGTACTGGAGGAAGTTCTATCTGGATGACCTGTTTTGCACTTGGGATTATTATCAGTGTGACCAAAAAGGAAGAAGAAATTGCGCAGGAATTAAAAGATGCTGCCAAAAGGGAAGAAGCCCTTCAAAAATTAATTGACAGGGAATTAGATGAGGAAGGTGCTATAGCCGGAGAATATTCTATTGAAGATAAAGCTACAAATCCAATGCAGGCAGTATTAAATAAATAATTTATTCGTACAGTAGTTTAAAAAAATACAACTCAGTAACTTAAAAAGAAATGAAACAGTATCGATTCATATTAAGCGGTGGCGGAACGGGAGGACATATTTATCCGGCAATTGCTATTGCAAATGAATTAAAATCTCGATTTCCAGATGCAGAATTTCTTTTTGTTGGTGCCAAAGATAAAATGGAAATGCAAAAAGTTCCTCAGGCTGGTTACAAAATCATTGGACTTTGGATTGCAGGATTGCAAAGAAGAATAACCCTTGATAATGCGCTTTTCCCTGTTAAACTTCTTTCAAGTTTATTGGAATCCAGAACAATAATTAAGAATTTCAAACCAGATGTGGTTATTGGTACTGGAGGATTTGCAAGTGGTCCTTTATTGCAGGTAGCCGAGATTGCAGGTATTCCTACCGTTATTCAAGAACAAAATTCATATCCTGGAATTACAAATAAATTGTTGAGCAAGAATGCAAATAAAATTTGTGTTGCTTATGAAAATTTAGAACGTTTTTTTCCAAAGCAGAAAATGATTTTGACCGGAAATCCAGTACGTCAGGATTTAATTGCTATTGACGGTAAAAGAGAAGAGGCAATACGTTATTTTAAGTTGGATCCTAATAAAAAAACACTTTTAGTTTTAGGAGGAAGTTTGGGTTCGAGAAGAGTAAATCAGTTAATTGCGAAAGAGATTTTAACTTTTGCTGCTCATAATGTACAAGTGATTTGGCAATGTGGTAAACTGTATTTTGAAGATTACAAGCGTTTTGAAGAGAATGAAAATATCCAAGTTCACTTTTTCATTGACAAGATGGATTTAGCGTACGCGGCTTCGGATGTTATTATTTCCCGTGCTGGAGCTTCTTCAGTTTCGGAATTATGTATTGTGGGTAAACCGGTAATTTTCATTCCATCTCCCAATGTGGCTGAAGATCATCAGACTAAAAACGCTCAGGCTGTTGTTGATAAAAAAGGAGCGATTTTACTAAAAGAATCGGAGCTTGATTCGCAATTTGGTTCGGTATTTGAATCCCTGCTGAACGATCAGGAAAAGCAAAATCAATTGGGAGCACATATAAAACTGTTGGCTTTGCCCGAAGCAACAAAACAAATTGTTGATGAAATAGTAAAGTTGATTAAATAGAAAAAAAAGATAACAGACCAAAGACACATACAAAAATGAATTTGAATCAAATACATAATGTCTATTTTATAGGAATCGGAGGCATCGGAATGAGTAATCTTGCGCGTTATTTCAAGAATTTGGGTAAGCAAGTTTCGGGATATGATAAAACGCCTTCAGTTCTTACAAATGAATTGATGAAAAGCGGAATTACAATTCATTTTGAAGATAATATTGATTTGATTCCAAAGGATTTTTACATTGAAAATACCTTGGTGATTATCACGCCTGCTGTTCCAATCACTCATTCAGAATGGAATTATTTTTTGGAAAGAGATTATGAAATAAAAAAGAGAGCCGAGGTTTTAGGGTTAATTACCAAAGACACTTTTTGTTTTGCGGTAGCCGGAACACATGGTAAAACAACAACATCTGGAATTTTGGGGCATATTTTGCACGAAAGTGGTGCTGATGTCACAGCCTTTATTGGTGGAATAGTCGAAAATTATAATTCTAATTTGATAGGAAGCGGAAAAACATTAACTGTTGTTGAAGCAGATGAATTTGATCGTTCATTCCTGCATTTGCATCCTAATATTGCCTGTATTACCTCAATGGATGCAGATCATTTGGATATTTATGGAACTAGCGAGGCTTTACAAGAATCTTTCATAGAATTTGCTTCAAAAATTGAAGATAAAAGCAAGCTTTTTATAACTAAAGAATTACCGTTAGAAGGTGTTATTTGCGCGGTAAATGAAGAGGCAGTTTATAAAGCATTTAATGTCAGAATAGGGAACGGCAGTTATGTTTTTGATGTGCAGACTCCGTCTGAAACAATGAAGGATTTGCATTTTGGATTGCCAGGAAAACATAATTTAATGAATGCGCTAATGGCTATTGCAATGGCAAATTTATTCGGCACCCCAACTGATGCCATTTCAAAAGCCATAGCATCATTTAAAGGAATAAAAAGAAGATTTTCGTACCAGATTAAAACAGATGCTAAAGTTTACATAGATGATTATGCACACCATCCTACGGAGATAAATGCAGTGCATCAAGCGGTGAGGGAATTGTATCCAAACCAAAAAGTTTTGGCAGTTTTTCAACCACACTTATTCAGTAGAACAAGAGATTTTGCCGATGATTTCGCTAAAAGTTTATCTGCTTTTGATGAGGTTGTTTTATTAGATATTTATCCGGCTCGCGAACAACCTATGGAAGGAATTACCTCACAGTGGTTAATGGATAAAATGACAAATAATAACAAGAAAATTGTTGCTAAAAATAATGTGATTTCTGCAATTTTAGAAAGTACAGCAACCATTATTGTGACTATTGGAGCGGGAGATATTGGAGAATTGGTTCCTTCAATTAAAAAAGCGATAAATGAAACTCTTTAATTGGACAAATATTCGATTATTACTAATGATCGTGTTGGTTATTTTCCTATTTTCATTTACGTCAAAACGAAATGGAAGTAGGAAATTGAAAAAATCCGTCATTGTTTTTGTAGGAGATAGCGCTCCTTTTGTGAAACAAGAAACGGTTAATAAATTGTTAATAGAAAATAACAAAGAAGTATCCAGCATTCAAAAAGATAATTTAGATTTGAATAAACTGGAAGGAGCTATCGACGCGCAGGAAATGATTGAAAAATCAGATGTATTTGTGAGTATTGATGGCATACTAAAAGCGGTGATAAAACAAAAAACTCCTGTTGCTAGAGTTTTTGCCGATGGCAATTCTTTTTATATTGATTATAAGGGAAATAGAATGCCGTTGTCAACTAATTTTACAGCGAGAGTTCCACTTGTTTCAGGAGGGATAAATAATAAAAATAACGAAGATTTAGCCGACTTATTTCGCGTAATTTATGATGATTCATTTTTGAAAAAAAACATCATCGGAATTGAAATTATGCCTAACGGAAGCTTAAAAATGCATAACAGGAATTTTGATTATCAAATAGATTTTGGTAAATTGATAAATGTGGAGCGTAAATTTAAAAATTACAAAGCTTTTTTTCAAAAAGCAGTTTTAGATAGTTCGTTATATAAATATAAAAAAATTGACCTCCGATTTACGGATCAAGTAGTTTGCACTAAATAATAGATAATGGAAAAAGAGAATATTGCAGTAGGTCTAGATATTGGGACGACTAAAATTGTTGCCATGATAGGCAAGAAGAATGAATATGGCAAACTAGAAATTTTAGGTGTTGGAAAATCTAAAAGTTTAGGTGTGGCTAGAGGTGTCGTAAATAACATCACACAAACCATACAGTCAATACAGCAAGCAATTCAAGAGGCAGAGAATAATTCAGGCTTTAAAATAAAAGATGTTGTAGTGGGAATCGCGGGGCAACACATCCGCAGTATTCAACATACTGATTACATCAGTAGACACAATCCCGAAGAAGTTATTGGCGGGAATGATATTCAGCTTTTGATTGATCAAGTCAATAAATTGGCAATGTTACCTGGTGAAGAAATAATACACGTATTGCCTCAGGAATTTAAAATTGACGGACAATCTGAAATAAAAGAGCCTATAGGAATGTATGGCGGGAGATTAGAGTCCAGTTTTCATGTTGTAGTCGGACAGGCTTCTTCGATTCGAAATGTAGGCAGATGTATTCAAAGTTCTGGAATTGAATTGTCAGGTTTGACATTAGAGCCTTTAGCTTCTGCTGATGCCGTTTTAAGTCAGGAAGAAAAAGAAGCAGGAGTTGCATTAATCGATATCGGTGGTGGAACAACTGATTTGGCTATTTTCAAAGATGGTATTATTCGTCATACAGCAGTAATTCCTTTTGGAGGAAATGTGATTACGGATGATATCAAAGAAGGTTGTTCAATAATTGAAAAGCAAGCTGAATTGCTTAAAGTTAAATTTGGTTCCGCTTGGCCGGGAGAAAATAAAGACAACGAAATTGTTTCTATTCCGGGATTGAGAGGCAGAGAGCCAAAAGAGATTTCATTAAAAAATCTTTCTAAAATAATTCATGCCCGTGTTGTGGAGATTGTCGATCAAGTTTTTACCGAAGTAAAAGCATACGGTCACGAGGATCCTCGTAAAAAACTTATTGCAGGAATTGTACTTACTGGCGGTGGCGCACAATTGAAACATATTAAACAGTTAGTGGAATATATCACAGGAATGGATACTAGAATTGGATATCCAAACGAACATCTGGCTGGAAATTCAGATGAAGAGATTTCAAGTCCTTTGTATGCAACTGCAGTAGGATTAGTGATGAAAAGCATTGAGAATAAAACACAAAGCGCCGTGAGATTGGATATCGTGGAACAACCTAAAATCCCTGTTTACAGACAGGCAGTTGTTCAGGTTCCAGTGTATGACGCTCCGGAAACGGTAAAGGAAGAAGATCAAAATGCGAGTGAAAAACAAAATTCTACCGTAAACAGAATACAGCGAAATTTCTTTGATCGTTATGTCGACAAGATAAAAGACTTTTTAGATAATGCAGAATGAGGGAGCAGCCCCGAAAAATATAAGGATTAATATAACAATTTCAAAAACCAAATAAAATGATGAGCGACTCAGAATTTGGAAGTATTTCATTTGATTTACCAAAGAACCAATCAAATGTGATAAAAGTTATAGGAGTAGGTGGAGGTGGAAGTAATGCCATAAATCACATGTTCAAGCAGGGAATTAAAGGGGTGGATTTTATCGTATGTAATACGGATTCTCAAGCTTTGCAGAGCAGTTCTGTGCCTAATAAAATTCAGTTGGGAGTACATTTGACAGAAGGACTTGGTGCAGGAGCAAACCCTGATGTAGGACAGCAATCTGCTATTGAAAGTATTTCCGAGATTGAAAAAATGTTGGACCGCAATACTAAAATGGTTTTCATTACTGCCGGTATGGGTGGTGGAACTGGAACTGGTGCAGCACCTGTAATTGCACAATTGGCTAAAGAAAGAGATATTCTTACGGTTGGAATTGTGACATTGCCTTTCCTTTTTGAAGGGAAAGTCCGTCAGGAACAAGCCTTGATTGGTATCGAAAAATTACGCAAGCAAGTTGATTCATTAATCGTTATCAACAACAATAAATTAAGAGAAGTATACGGAAATCTTGGTTTCAAAGCCGGGTTTTCAAAAGCAGATGAAGTTTTGGCGACAGCCTCAAGAGGAATTGCTGAAGTAATTACGCATCACTATACTCAAAATATCGATTTACGAGATGCTAAAACAGTATTGTATAATAGCGGGACGGCTATTATGGGGTCTTCTATTTCATCAGGTGAAAATAGAGCTAAGGAAGCTATTGTTGCAGCCTTGGATTCTCCTTTGTTAAATGATAATAAAATTACAGGTGCCAAAAACGTATTGTTGCTTATCGTTTCTGGAACTAATGAAATCACGATTGACGAAATTGGAGAAATCAATGATCATATTCAAATTGAAGCGGGTCATAATGCTAATATTATCATGGGAGTTGGTGAAGATGAATCTCTTGGAGACTCAATTGCAGTAACTATCATTGCTACAGGTTTTGATATTGAACAACAAAATGGAATCGTCAATACGGAACCAAAAAAAATAATTCACACACTTGAGGATGAACAAAGAAGTGTGCACAATTTAAGTAACAAAACCGTTGCTGGATTTGATTTTAATATGGAATCTTCACCGGTTTCTAACTCAAATGACAGAATTGTTTTTGATTTAGTCGAAGATACAGTTGTTGTGCCGGAACCTGTTGTTACTGCGCCAACAATCAATAATGATGAATTAATCGTTATGTCTGAATTTATTAAAAATTTAGATATTACTTTCGAAATCGTTTCTCCAATTACAGATATTGATTTCACTTTTTCATCTCCTGTAGCGGAAGTAAAAGCGGTACAGCCGAAAGTAGTTGAAAGACAAGAGCAAACGACGTTCTCGTTTGATTTGCCGCTTTTTAAAACAGAGCCGGTAGCGCAAGTTGAGGAAAACAAAGTGATGTTTGAACTAACAAATGAAACGTGTGAAATTAAAGTAAATGAAGCAGTTCAGTTTGTTCCCGTAACCGAATTGTCAGAAAACGGAATTATAAAATATTCTTTGGAAGAATACATGGAAGCGGAGCCTGATTTCATAACTAAGCCAGTTGCAAAATCACCAGAATTTGTTGTTCCGGCTGAATTAAATATTACAATGAAACATGTAGAGCGATTTGACAATACGACGGTTGATTTTGAAGACATTTCTGCGACTGAAATGACAATCGAAGAATCGTTGCGAATGAGAGCTGATGAAAGAAGAAAAAAGTTAAAAGAATTCAATTATAAGTTTCATAATAATGTTTCTAAAATTGATGAGTATGAAAAAGAACCTGCGTACAAAAGATTAGGAATTGACATCTCAAACAATCAATTGAATACAACAAATTCAAGAATATCTGTTGGAACAGACAGCAATAACGATTTGCAGTTGCGTTCAAACAACTCATATTTACACGATAACGTGGATTAATTAACTCAAATCAAAATGAGGTAGCCCGAAAATTAAATTCAATTTTCGGGTTATTTTTTGTAGTTGCGGGCAGTTTCCAATAACTATTGGTATGAGCAAGCAAACAGTTGTTGTAAATGCGAGTAAAATTCTTTAAATTTGTCGGGCCTTAATCCAGCTGTCGTTACAAGCTTTTTCTCGAAAATGCTTTTTTCAAAGTCCTTAAAAGAGCTTCCTTTGGTCGCTTTTTAAGTCCAAGAAAAAATACATTTTCTCCTAAAAAGGCTTTTCACTAGCATCTGGGGCATTCAAAAAAATAATCAGTTTGCAGTATTCGATTTTAGATTGAATACCAAATTTAAAATTAAATAGTAGTATGAGTTTATCAGAACAAATTATGGACGAAATAAAAACCGCCATGAGAGCCAAAGATACAGTTGCACTTGAAGCTTTGAGAGCTATCAAATCTGAAATATTATTAGCACAAACAGCAACAGGATCAAAAGAAGAAATTACAGAAGATGATGAGGTTAAATTGCTTCAAAGATTAGTAAAAACCCGTAAGGAAAGCGCTAGAATTTTTACAGAGCAAAACCGAATGGATTTAGTTGAACCAGAATTGGCTCAAATTGCAGTAATTGAGAAATTCTTGCCAGCACAATTAACTGAGGCTGAAGTAGAAGCTGTGATTGCAAAAATCATCGGCGAAACAGGTGCGTCAGGAATTGCATCAATGGGAAAAGTAATGGGTTTAGCAGCAGCACAATTAGGAGGAACTGCAGAAGGAAAAACTATTTCTACTATTGTAAAAAAATTGCTAACATAAATTAAATTTTTAGATTATTTGATATTTAAATTTTTCCAATATTCTAAAAATCTAAAAATTTTAAAATGGCTGCGTAGTTCAACTGGATAGAATATCAGATTTCGACTCTGAGGGTTGCAGGTTCGAACCCTGTCGCGGTCACAAAGGCAGAAACAAATGCTTCAAAAAAATTCAAGTAAACTTGGTTGTTTTGAAGCGTTTTCATTTTGTAAAGATTACAAAATATGACAATTCAACTTTTTATTTCCCTTCTGTTTGGTGTGTTATTCCTTGTGGTAATTATTTTCGGAATTTTGGAGCCTATTTATTTGTTGCTGTTCAATAAACCGTTTTATATTCATTGGTATCCTTTTTCCAAGAAATTGAAATCAAACCAACGCCAAATTTTAGTAAATTATTTTCCGTTTTATTCTAGGCTTTCCCCAAAAAGAAAAATTTATTTTGAACATCGGGTAAATGTGTTTATTGCGAACTATCAATTTACCGGAAAAGAGATTTTCATTACTGAAGACATGCAAATTTTGATTGCCGGAACGTATGTGATGTTAACTTTTGGAATGAGAAATTATCTAATCCGTTTGTTCGACAAAATAATTATTTATCCTTCCAGTTATTTGTCTACTGTGAATCAAGTGTATCATAAAGGGGAATTTAATCCTAAAATGAAAGCAATCGTTTTTTCATGGGAAGATTTTTTACTGGGACATGCGACTTCAAATGATAATATTAATCTGGGTTTACATGAGTTTTCGCATGTGTTGCATTTCCATTGTTTAAAAAGTAATGATCCAAGCGGCATTGTATTTTTTGATGAATTTAATGAAGTTATAAAATATTACAACGATCCAGTTTTAAATAACGAGTTGACTCAAAAGGATTATTTTAGATTGTATGCGTATGAAAATCAATTCGAATTTTTATCGGTAATTCTAGAACATTTCTTTGAGACGCCCCTTATCTTTAAAAGTTCCCATCCTGAATTGTACGCACATGTTGCTAAAATGATTAATTTCAAAGAGGAGTAGTTGAAATAAAAAATGGCGCCACAAGCGCCATTTTTTTAGAAGTTTGTGAGCTTCTTTAAATCGTGTATCGTTTGAGTTGGATTTTCTGCTTTGAAAACAAAGCTTCCTGCTACCAGAACATCTGCACCGGCTTTTACCAATTGTTTTGCATTTTTGTTGGTAACGCCGCCATCTACTTCAATAAGTGTTCTGGCCCCTTTTGTGGTGATTAAAGCTTTTAGCTTTTCAATTTTAGAATAGGTGTTTTCTATAAAAGATTGTCCTCCAAAACCGGGATTCACACTCATGATACATACTAAATCGATGTCATTGATTACATCTTCCAGTAAGTCAATATTAGTGTGTGGATTAATGGCAACACCAGCTTTCATTCCTTCGGCTTTGATCGCTTGTAGTGTTCTGTGAAGGTGCGTACACGCTTCATAATGTACGCTTAGAATATCAGCGCCTAACTCGGCAAAAGTTTTAATGTATCGGTCTGGATCTACTATCATCAAGTGAACGTCAATTGTTTTTTTTGCATGGCGGTTAATGGCTTCCAGAACTGGCATTCCATAAGAAATGTTTGGAACAAAAACACCATCCATGATATCAATATGAAACCAATCGGCCTCGCTGTTGTTAATCATTTCGATGTCGCGTTGCAGATTACCAAAGTCGGCAGCAAGCACTGATGGTGCAATAAGTGTATTCTTCATTGTATTTTTGTTATGAAAAGATGCACTGCAGTGAATCTTTTCAGTTTGTGTTGTTAGTGCAAAAGTAGTTTTTTTGCAGCAATTGGAGTAAATTTTTTATAGATTCAATTAGCGAATTATCCTGCGATTTGCGTAAAGGATAGAGGCGGTATCCTCGAAGTGTAACGGAGAGATAAAGCCGAAAGCCTGACCCGAAGTTTTTACGGAGGGGTACGCCATATAAGTGAAAAGTGAAAAGTGAAAAGTGAAAAGTGAAAAGTAAAAAGTGAAAAGTAAAAAGTAAAAAGTGAAAAGAGAATTCCGATTATAAAATTAAAATTCAGGACTCGAGACTGAAAGTCGAACAGTGAGTGGCTAAACTCGAGAGAGAAGCTCATACTAACCGGAGTTATGCTGAAAAAAATAAAACTCCGGTAATCAGCCGGAGTTTCAATCATCAATCAAAAAACGAACAGTTAATCAGACCGTCGTTACTTATTAATCAAAAGCCGAAAGTCAACTATCATACAGTTGTTGGACGATATGATTTTTGACTTTATGGCACTTGACTGTATTATCCTAAATACGTTTTTAGTATTTTGCTTCTAGAAGTGTGTTTCAATCTACGGATTGCTTTTTCTTTGATTTGACGAACACGCTCACGAGTTAAGTCGAAAGTTTCTCCAATTTCTTCCAATGTCATTGGGTGTTGGTCGCCAAGACCAAAGTACAAACGAACTACATCAGCTTCTCTTGGCGTCAATGTTTCCAAAGAACGCTCGATTTCGGTGCGTAATGATTCGTGAATTAATTCTCTGTCTGGATTAGGAGATTCACCTGAACGTAAAACGTCATAAAGATTAGAATCTTCGCCTTCTACAAGAGGCGCATCCATTGATAAGTGACGACCAGAGTTTTTCATGCTCTCTTTTACGTCATTTACGGTCATATCAAGCTCTTTTGCAATTTCCTCAGCAGATGGTGGACGCTCGTTAGATTGTTCTAATAAAGCGTACATTTTGTTGATTTTATTGATAGAACCAATTTTGTTCAAAGGCAAACGAACGATACGGGATTGTTCAGCTAATGCTTGTAATATAGATTGACGAATCCACCAAACTGCATACGAGATGAACTTGAAACCACGTGTTTCATCAAAACGTTGGGCTGCTTTTATCAATCCTAAATTTCCTTCGTTAATCAAATCGGGAAGTGTTAATCCTTGATTTTGATATTGTTTTGCTACCGAAACCACGAAACGTAAATTGGCTTTTGTCAATTTCTCTAATGCTTTCTGGTCACCGGCTTTAATCTTCTGTGCTAATTCTACCTCTTCGTCAGCGGTAATAAGGTCAACTTTACCAATTTCTTGTAAATACTTGTCTAATGAAGCAGTTTCACGATTGGTTACCTGCTTGGTGATTTTTAGTTGTCTCATGTTTTTTTGTCTCCTAAATTTTAAGTGTACAAATGATTATACGTAGGGAGTTGCAAAAAAGTTACAATAGTTTTTAAAATAAATTAAATAAAAACAAAAATCCCGTTTCAAATTCATGAAACGGGATTTCCTATAAATAAACCTTTAGTAAACTTAAGATCTGATTACTCTTTTCTTTCCTCACGCGGAGGTCTTGGCATAAGTGCTTTTCTTGACACTTTTTCTTTTCTAGTTTTTGGATCCAATCCTAAGTATTTCACTTCGAATACATCACCCATTTTTACCACATCAGAAACATTTTCAGTGCGTTCCCAAGCAAGTTCTGATACGTGTAATAGAACTTCATTTCCTGGAGCGGCAGCATATTCTACAACTGCACCAAAATCTAGCATTTTGATTACTTTCACTTCGTAAGCTTCTCCCATTTGTGGTTTGAAAGTGATTGACTTAATTTTAGCCAATACTGCTTCAATTCCGGCAGGATCCGTTCCTAAAATTTCAATAACTCCTTGCTCATCTACTTCGTTGATAACAATTGTAGTTCCAGTAGCTTTTTGTAATTCTTGAATTACTTTTCCACCAGGTCCAATCAAAGCACCAATAAAGTTACCAGGAATAGTTCTTGTAATAATTTTTGGAGCATACGTTTTAACATCTGCTTTTGGCTCAGCTAATGTTTCGATCAATTTTCCAAGGATATGCAAACGACCGTCACGAGCTTGCGCTAAAGCAGCTTCCATAATCTCATATTTCAATCCGTCAATTTTGATGTCCATTTGACAAGCTGTAATTCCTACAGAAGTACCAGTTACCTTAAAATCCATATCTCCTAAGTGATCTTCATCACCAAGAATATCAGACAATACAGCAAAACGTTCTCCATCAGTAATTAATCCCATTGCAATTCCAGAAACTGGACGAATCATTTGGATACCTGCATCCATAAGTGCTAATGTTCCAGCGCAAACAGTAGCCATAGAAGAAGAACCATTTGATTCTAAAACTTCAGACACTACACGAATGGTATAAGGACAATCAGCAGGAATCATGTTTTTTAATGCTCGTTGAGCCAAGTTTCCGTGACCTACTTCTCTTCTTGAAGTTCCTCTCAACGGACGTGCTTCACCAGTTGAGAATGGAGGGAAGTTGTAATGTAAGTAGAATTTTTCTTCACCTTGTTGTGATGGAGAGTCAATTTGGTTTGCTTCTCTAGAGGTTCCTAAAGTTGCTGTTGCCAATGCTTGTGTTTCTCCACGTGTAAACAATGCTGATCCGTGTACAGATGGTAAATAATCTACTTCACACCAGATTGGTCTGATTTCTGTAGTTTTTCTTCCATCTAAACGTGTTCCTAAATCTAGGGTTACGTTACGAACCGCTTCTTTATTAGTTTTGTAAAAGTATTTAGAAACTAAATCGCCATTTACGGCTAATTCTTCTTCAGTAAATAACGCTTTTACTTCTTCTTTTACTTCTGCAAATGAAGCAGTACGTTCTTGTTTTGAAGAACCTTTGCTTGCAATAGCATAAATTTTATCGTAAGATGCATCTTTTACTTTTGCATAAATAGTCTCATCTTCTCTTTCTTGTTCATAAGTACGAACTTCTTTTTTTCCAAAAGCAGCTTGCAAACGTAGTTGAGCAGCAATTTGGTTTTTAATGTGTTCGTGTGCAAATTTAATTGCTTCTAACATTTCTGCTTCTGAAATTTCTTTCATTTCACCTTCTACCATTGCGATAGAATCCATGGAAGCTCCAATCATCATATCAATGTCAGATAATGCTAATTGTGCGCGACTTGGATTGATGATGAATTCACCATCAATTCTTCCAACTCTGGCTTCAGAGATTAATGTTTCAAAAGGAATGTCAGACAAAGCTAAAGCTGCAGAAGCGGCTAAACCTGCTAATGCATCTGGCATTACATCTTCGTCATGAGACATTAATTGAATCATCACTTGAACTTCGGCATGATAGTCATCCGGGAAAAGTGGACGCAATACACGGTCTACTAAACGCATTGTTAACACTTCATTATCGCTTGGACGCGCTTCTCTTTTGAAGAAACCACCAGGGAAACGTCCTGCTGCAGCAAATTTTTCACGATAATCTACCGTAAGTGGTAAAAAGTCGATACCAGGACTTGCTTTTCTTGAAGATACAACTGTTCCTAAAATAACAGTTTTACCTATTCTTACTACTACAGATCCATCCGCTTGTTTGGCTAAACGACCTGTCTCGATTGTGATGTTTCTGCCATCACCTAAATCGATACTTTCTACAAATAATTGTGGAATCATAAATTTAATTTATTAGTTAAACATGGGTTCTAGTTGTGTTGTAGTTGTTGTTTTGCGTAGTTAATGCCTAAAACCCAATGAAAAACAAACTTTTTTTATTGATCTATGCTAATTAGTACAGACTTTATGGTGAAGTCTTGATTCTAATCCCTTTTGTGTCAGGACTAAAATAGAATCGTTAGACTTTAAATTGTAAAATAAAAAAAGAGGCACTTTCGCACCTCTTTTATATTGATTATTTTCTGATATTCAATACTTTGATAATTTCACGATATCTGTTGATTTCTGTCTTCTTTAAGTAATCCAATAAAGATCTTCTTTTACCTACCAGCAATACTAATGAACGCTCTGTATTATAATCGTGACGATTTTTTTTCAAGTGCTCTGTTAAGTGGCTAATTCTGAAAGTGAACAAAGCAATTTGAGCTTCTGATTTTCCAGTATTTGTTTTTTCTCCGTGTTGAGCGAAGATTTCTTCTTTAATCTCTTTAGTTAAATACATTCCAATATTTGTTTAATGATTTTTATGTATGCCTTACAGCTATTGTAGGACGGGTGCAAAAGTAAAAAATAATTATCAATTATGAATTATGAATTATGAATTATTTTAAATCTTAATACAATTTCGCAATTTCCTCATTCACAAACTCTAAGAACTTTTCATCCTCTACAGTAAAAGGATCCAAGACGTGGCTGTCAATATCAATTTGTCCTATGTTTTCTCCGTTTACAAAAAGAGGCACCACAATTTCTGATTTTACAGTAAAACTGCATGCTATATAATTGTCCTGTGCTGCTACGTCAGGGACTACGAAATTTTCGTTGGAGACGGCAACTTGTCCGCAAATTCCTTTTCCGAAAGGGATTATAGTGTGATCTGTTTCAGCCCCAACGTAAGGCCCTAAGTGCAATGTTTTAGACTCGTGATTTGCAAAATAAAATCCAACCCAATTATAATAATCTATGGAGTCACTTAACAATTGACAAATTGACAATAGTTTTTCGTCTCTTGATAGCGTTGTATTTAAAGTGATTTCGGTTACTTTTGGCTGTAATTCTTGAAATGTCATGTTTTTTATTTTTATTTATGCAAAAGTATTTAAAGTCAGTTTCAAAAATTACATAAATTTGTTAAAAGATAGATTTTGAAAAAATATTTTATTCTCTACAGACCGTTTTTGCTTTTTCTGGGCACGTTTTTTTTGACATATATAGCACTGACTTTTTTGTATCAGCAATATCTTAATAGTTTTGAGGAAAATAAAATAGATTCTATCACAAGAATGGTGAGTGAAAA
The DNA here is from genome assembly GCF_049896585.1 of Flavobacterium sp. DSR2-3-3. NCBI lineage: Bacteria > Pseudomonadati > Bacteroidota > Flavobacteriia > Flavobacteriales > Flavobacteriaceae > Flavobacterium > Flavobacterium sp. DSR2-3-3. Next base: position 4,143 of record NZ_JAFCUP010000013.1, on the reverse strand, counting down.
TACAGGACAAGTGCTGCACCTTTTTACTGACGAATATTCAATAGAAGAAAGTGTGGAACAACCTTATATGAAGCTGTTTTATGAACAGAAATATGTTGCCCGAATTGTGGAAGGCTGTAATGCAATCAGCGTAATTATTTTATTCATTTCATTTGTGGTTGCTTTTTCAGGTAAACTACAAGCGACTTTACTTTTTATCTTTGGCGGAAGCCTGCTTATTTACGCACTGAATATTTTGAGAATTGCAGCTTTAAGTGCGCTTATTTTTTATTTTCCAAAACAAGAGCCATTTCTACACGGAGTCTTTTTTCCTTTATATATTTATGGTGTAGTTTTTATTTTATGGTTAATTTGGGTTCGTAAATTTTCAAGATATGCTTCTTAAGATATTAAATAACAAACTAAGACTAATACAATTCCTTTTTTTGGTTGTACTGTTAGTGCTTATTCGTGCTTTTGAAAATCAGTTGTTTTATGATCCTTTTTTAGATTTCTTTAAAAAAGATTTTGCTAAATTAAGGTTGCCAAGTGTCAATTCAACCCAATTGTTCCTAGCATTATTATTTCGCTATACGTTAAATACTGCTATTTCATTGGGTGTTATTTATGTCATTTTCAAAGAAATAATGATGGTGAAATTTGCCTTTATTCTGTATTATTTCCTTTTTATGATTTTAATTGTTGCTTTTTTTTACATTATTTTCTTCACTCGTGAAAACCATACTTGGATTCTGTTTTATATCCGTCGGTTTTTGATTCAGCCTATTTTTTTATTATTGTTTGTCCCCGGATTTTATTATCAAAAACAAAATAGATAATCTTTTTTATCAGTTTTTAATATTGGTGTAAGTAATTGTTTATCATTACATTGTCAACATGAAAATAGTAAAACATTCTGGAGATATTGTCGAATTTAATTCGGATAAACTTAAAAAATCACTTTTAAAGTCTGGTGCCAATGCTCTGGAAGTAGACTCGATTTTGCATGCCATAAAAAAACAAATTTATGAGGGAATTGCTACTAAACAAATTTATAAAATGGCTTTTTCATTATTGAAGAAAACGGCCAATTCCCATGCGGCACGTTATAATTTGAGAGAAGCAATTCGGCTTTTAGGACCTGCCGGTTTCTTTTTCGAAAAATATATAGGACGGATTTTTTCTTCGGAAAATTATAAAACGATAACCAATTTGACTTTACAGGGAAAATGTCTTTCACATGAAATAGATGTTTTGGTCAAAAAAAATGAAACTATCGCCATGGTTGAATGTAAGTATCATGCAGGCAGAGAAGCTGCTTCGGATGTGAAAGTTCCAATGTATATTTTATCCCGTTTCAATGACATTAAGGAAAGAAATCATCCCATTTTTGAAAGAAAAGACATCGTGTCTAAATGTTGGATTGTCACCAATAACCGGTTTACAGCAGATGCAATTACTTTTGCTAAATGTTCCGGATTGAGTTTGTTGAGTTGGAATTATCCTGAAGATAACAATTTGAAAACAAAGAATGACAATAATTCTCTTTATCCCGTCACCTGTTTGACGACCTTGTCCATTGCTGAAAAAGATAAATTATTGATCTTGGATGTTATTTTAGTAAAAGAAATTATAAATAATTCGGATTGTTTAAACAAAATAGGATTAAGTCCTAATCGGATAAAAAACGTGTTAAAAGAAGCGTCAGAATTGTGTACGTATATTTAAAAGGAGTGATTACAGAGATTGTTAAATTTTAAATTTAAATCAAATGAAAGTTAAATTTATTGGTGGAGCGGGCACTGTGACCGGTTCTAAAACATTAATCGAAAGCAATGGAATTCGGATTTTGATTGATTGTGGATTATTCCAAGGATTAAAACCTTTGCGGGATCTCAATTGGGATCCGCTACCAGTTTTGTTTTCCACAATAGATTTTGTATTGCTGACACATGGGCATTTAGATCATTGCGGCTGGTTGCCCAGATTAGTCAATCAAGGATTTTCTGGGAAAATATATTGTACCAGTCCCACAAAAGATATTACTAAACTAATTCTTTTAGATAGCGCTAAAATTCAGGAAGAAGAAGCTAAAAATGCGAATGAAGGAAACTATTCTAAGCATGAAATTGCTGAGGCACTGTATACGGTAGAACAAGCCGAAAAAGTTTTCCCGCTATTTAGAGTAATCAAAACCAATGAGCCAATACCTTTGGATGCGCAAATTGAAGCAGTGTATACTAATGCGGGACATATTCTGGGTGCTTGCAGTATCGCATTAACGCTTGAAAATAAAACATTAGTTTTTTCCGGAGATATTGGTCGGGACGATGATGTGTTGATGTATCCACCTACCAAACCCAAGAAAGCTGATTATGTTTTTCTCGAAAGTACCTATGGAAATCGAATTCATCCTAAAACGGATACTAAATTAGAATTGGAAATGTACATCAATAACGCGGTTGACAAAGGCGGAACGATTATTATTCCGAGTTTTGCTGTAGAGCGTGCCCAAACGATCATGTACTTGTTGTGGCAACTCAGGGAAGAAGATAGAATTCCTAATATTCCCTATATCATTGATACTCCAATGGGAATTAATGCGCTAAATATTTTTTCTAATAACCAAAAATGGCATAAATTGTCGTCAGAAGAATGTGCCGAAATGAGTAAAATGTTCTCATTAGTTTCGGACTATCAGGAAACCATGGAGGTTATCTATGATGAACAACCTAAAGTACTAATTGCTGCCAGCGGAATGCTCACAGGCGGAAGAGTATTGAGTTATTTAGAGCAGTATATCGTTTTGCCACAAACTACCGTAATTATTGTAGGATATCAAGCCGAAGGAACACGCGGAAGAAAATTACTGGAAGGGGCAAAAGAAATTAAAATTCATGGGCAGTATTATCCAGTAAAAGCAAAAATTTTAGAAATACAGGGCTTGTCAGCACATGGTGATCAAAATAATTTACTCAATTGGCTATCAGAATTAGAAAATAAACCAACCAGAGTGTTTTTAGTTCATGGTGAGAATGAGCCGCTGGATGAACTCCGTATAAAAGTGCATGAAAAATATGGTTTTGATTGTAAAGTTCCTTTAATCGGCCAAGAGTTTGAGTTGTGATTAGTTTTGCGTAAGTGATTTCCGTTTCTAGCGCCAAGTAGCTTAGTGGAGAAAAATACAATTTTTTGGAGGATTTTTATAAATGAGCCTAAACTATGTTTTTCTAAATAGAAGTGTGGTATTCAACCGTTAATAAAACTTTAAAATAAAGCAATAAATTGTTCTTAAGATATATTATCCGTACTTTCACGCACAAATAATTTTAGCATAAAACACCGTAGAATGAACGATTTTGATTGGAAGAATTTAATTGACCCACTTTTTTATATTCATTTTGATGTTAATGGGATTAAACTGGGAATCTATATAGTTTTATTTATCGTATTTGCTGAAACAGGTCTCTTTGCGGGTTTCTTTTTACCTGGAGATAGTCTTTTGTTTTTGGCAGGAATTTACAGCCGAGAATTAATAGAAAACATTCTATTTATTGATAATGATTTTATAAATGTTGTGCTTTTATCAACGCTTGTGGCGTTATCGGGAATTTTAGGAAATATTGTAGGTTACTGGTTTGGATCAAAAAGCGGATACTATTTGTACAATAAGGAAGATAGTTTTTGGTTTAAGAAAAAATATTTGGTTCAATCAAAAGACTTTTTTGAAAAATACGGAGGGAAAGCAATCATTTTTGCCCGTTTTCTTCCAATATTAAGAACCTTTGCACCTATCGTAGCTGGAATTGTATCCATGGACAAACAAAAATTCATGTTTTATAATGTCTTAAGTTCATTTATTTGGTCTTTTACCTTAATTTTTGCCGGACATTATTTATATGGTTTTTTACTTGAAAATTATCAGATTGATTTGAAAAAGCATATTGAATTAATTGTATTGATTTTAGTTGGAATTACTGTTTTACCTGTAATTTATAAGTTCAGCAGAAAACCAAAAAATCAAGAATAAACAAATAATTTACAATTGTCTTGTCCTGAATAACCGATACAGATTATTAGATAAAAATATTTAATTAAACACTTGCAAAAACGTTTTTGCAAGTGTTTTTTGTTTTATATGTCCTCATTTTAATTTGACTTTGT
>NZ_JAFCUP010000012.1:0-87531 GCF_049896585.1 Flavobacterium sp. DSR2-3-3 | reverse complement strand
GGAGCAAATAAAGAACATTTATTCCATTCGAGAGAGAGGGCTTTTTAAAAGTCCTTTCTTTTGAAAAAATGTCTTTACATACACCCTAAAAGTTGCATTAGTTAGTTGAATCTAGTAAATGAAGATGCCTTTGATACTAATAATCTAAAGCGTTTACATGATGATATGATGGGAAAAAGAATTAGGGTACGTTTATATCTTGACATATGAAGGGTATCCAACACTACTTTATCGCACCATGAAGAATGGCTGAACAAAACAAAAATGAACAATCTAATCCGGATTCATAGTAATGAAGCTTTCGGGAAAACATCAATTTTGTGTAGCGATTCCGATAAATATATTGTTCGCAGAAATGGTAATAATGAAAACCTTGTTTTAATGTTTTACATTAACAATTCCTTATCATTTCAAGAAAGATAGATTCAAACGAATTGGTTCGATGCTAAAATCAAAGAATTCATTGTAAATTCAATTTGGTTACAAACAAATCAAGCAGAAAAACGGGTAAAAATTTAGTGTAAACCAAACGGATATTCTTTTTAGTCAATCAATAGGTAATCCGATAACATTATTAAGACTGTCTGTAAAGATAGGCTTACGTTTTTTCTCTAGTTTTAAATTTGGACATTCGATGCTTGAATTAAATTAACAGAATTCAATTGACAAAACTCGCATACTCCATTTAGACTGTACAATTTTTTCAAATGGCGTTTATAAATAGTACTTTTGCAAACTATTTATACAAATATGGGCTTTTTAGAAGAAATACAACGCAGAAGAACTTTCGGGATTATCTCACATCCTGATGCCGGAAAAACAACACTTACTGAAAAACTCCTCCTTTTTGGTGGTGCAATTCAGGAAGCAGGTGCTGTAAAAAACAACAAAATAAAAAAAGGCGCTACCAGTGACTTTATGGAAATTGAACGCCAAAGAGGAATTTCGGTTTCTACTTCGGTTTTAGCGTTTAATTATAAAGACAAGAAAATAAACATTCTCGATACTCCGGGACACAAGGATTTTGCCGAAGATACTTTTAGAACTTTGACTGCTGTTGATAGTGTTATAGTTGTAATTGACGTTGCCAAAGGTGTTGAGGAACAAACAGAGAAATTGGTGGCCGTTTGTAGGATGCGAAAAATTCCTATTATTGTATTCATCAATAAATTAGACCGAGAAGGAAAAGACGCTTTTGACTTGATGGATGAAGTGGAACAAAAACTGGGTTTAAAGGTCACTCCGCTAAGTTTCCCGATAGGAATGGGTTATGATTTTCAAGGAATTTATAATTTATGGGAACAAAATATCAACTTATTTAGTGGCGACAGCCGTAAAAATATTGAAGAAACAATTGCTTTCTCTGATGTTGAAAATCCAGAATTAGAGAAAATTATTGGTCAAAAACCTGCTGACAGATTACGTGAAGAATTAGAACTGATAGATGAAGTATATCCAAAATTTGATCGTCAGGATTATTTGGACGGAAAACTACAACCTGTATTTTTTGGTTCTGCTTTAAATAATTTTGGAGTTAGAGAATTATTGGATTGTTTTGTTCAAATTGCCCCTTCACCAAGACCAAAAGATTCTGAAACACGACTAGTAGATCCTAAGGAAGAAAAAATGACTGGATTTGTTTTTAAAATCCATGCTAATATGGATCCAAAACACAGAGACCGTCTCGCTTTCATAAAAATTGTATCTGGAACTTTCGAAAGAAACAAACCGTATTATCACGTACGGCAAAAAAAGAATTTAAAATTCTCCAGTCCAAATGCTTTTTTTGCTGAAAAGAAAGAAATCGTCGACATCTCCTATCCTGGTGATATTGTTGGTTTACATGACACTGGAAATTTCAAAATCGGGGATACGTTAACGGAAGGAGAAATCATGAGTTTCAAAGGAATTCCAAGTTTCTCACCCGAACATTTCCGATATATTAATAACGCAGATCCGATGAAAGCCAAACAACTGGACAAAGGAATTGATCAGTTGATGGATGAAGGTGTGGCGCAATTATTCACTTTGGAAATGAACAACAGAAAAATCATTGGAACAGTTGGTGCACTTCAATATGAGGTTATCCAATATCGTTTAGAACATGAATATGGCGCCAAATGTACCTATGAAAACTTTCCCGTGCATAAAGCATGTTGGGTAAAACCAAACGATCTAAAAAGTGAAGAATTTAAAGAATTTAGAAGAATCAAACAAAAATTCTTGGCGCATGATAAATACGGACAATTAGTATTTTTAGCTGATTCTGATTTTACGATTCAAATGACGCAAAATAAATATCCAAATGTGAAATTATATTTTACTTCGGAATTTGAATAGTTTTAAGTAAAAAAAATAATTTTTGGATGATAATATGTTTTTTTAAAATTAAAGTAAAAAAACTGCACAAAAAAAACGCTAACTTAAAAATTAGCGTTTTTTTTATGTCTTTAAAAAATGGATTTGCATTAAGCGACCATACTCTCCAAGTTCACTGCTTTTTTCAAAAAAGCTTTGATTAACAAACGATTTGGTGCTGTTCCTGAAGTAATAACTTGTTTTTTGGTATTTGTTCCTTCAGAATATATTGTACTGTTTGGGTCTTGTTTAGAACCCATAAACCATAACACAAAGTTCATAGTATTTGAAGTAGAAACTGTTGAAACATTATCCTGTCTGGTAGCACTATCTGTTACTTCAATTGTGTTTATTTCAGCTAGATTTTTCGTATTTTGTGCAAAAGTAAAAGTATTTGATACTAAGATAAAAACAAATAACATGAAGCCATTCAATGCGACTTTCTTATTTGCTTTTAAAGAAAAATATTTCATTACGTTTCGTTTTTATAGTGTAAACAGAATTTATTTATCTATTTCGAGTGCGAAAGTATATTATTCATAAGCCATCTAAAAATATTTTCGATGAAGCGCCATTATAATCGTTTAAAGTACAAATTTGTTGTTTACACCGAAGATTTAATAGTAAATTAATGTTGTCATACTACATAAACACCGAAATTTAGAGCGGTACGATATGGGAGAACCCGGGCAATATCTAAGTATTAACTGAATGAATAGTACAATAGTTAATTTAACACTTATTGGTAAGTGCTAAATTAAAAAGGATGTACAAACTTATATTTAATTTGTATAAAGTTGAAAAATCATTTCGAATAACGTGTGTGTCAAATTTTAAAAAATTGAAAAGCATCAACAATTTGTCTCATTCAAGTATAGCTTATCAATAAAAAAGGCTCCATTTCTGGAGCCTTTTAAAAATATTATGCTTGTCCCGCAGGACCAAAATTAAGCGGAATGGGTGCTTGTTCAGTGTCTTTTATTTCGCCATGAGCGACTTCAAAACGATGAATATTTTCTCCAATTGCTTTTAGCAATCTTTTAGCATGTTGCGGCGTCAAGACGATTCTTGATTTCACCTTTGCTTTAGGAATACCTGGCATGATACTTACAAAATCTAAAACAAACTCTGATGATGAGTGATTAATTATTGCTAAGTTGGAATAAATTCCTTCTGCAATTTTTTCATCTAACTCAATATTAATCTGCTCTTGTTGTTGATTAGAATTACTCATCTTAATAAATATATTCTTCTTTGTTAGCCATCATGTCATTGTAATCTTCTTTCGAACCTACAATTGTATTGTCATATTCTCTCATACCCGTTCCGGCAGGGATTCTATGTCCTACGATTACATTCTCTTTCAATCCTTCTAAGTAATCGATTTTACCTGCAACAGCAGCTTCGTTCAATACTTTAGTGGTTTCTTGGAACGACGCAGCAGAGATAAACGATTTCGTTTGAAGCGACGCTCTTGTAATACCTTGTAAAACTGGTGTTGCTGTTGCAGTAACAACATCACGAGCCACGACAAGATTTTTATCTGTACGTTTCAATAAAGAATTTTCATCACGCAACTCACGAGGCGTAATAATTTGTCCTTCTTTTAATGCACTAGAATCTCCAGCATCTTCAACCACTTTCATACCGTATAATTTATCATTTTGAACAATAAAATCTTTAGTATGAATCAATTGATCTTCTAAGAATAAAGTATCACCTGGATCTTGTACTCTTACTTTACGCATCATTTGACGTATCACTACTTCAAAGTGTTTGTCGTTGATTTTTACCCCTTGTAAACGGTATACTTCTTGAATTTCATTTACCAAATACTGTTGAACAGCTGCTGGTCCTTGAATTCTTAAAATGTCATCCGGAGTAATTGCACCGTCAGATAAAGGCACCCCTGCTCTTACGAAGTCATTTTCCTGAACTAGAATTTGGCTTGATAATTTAACCAAGTATTTTCTAACATCACCAAATTTAGATTCGATAACAATCTCACGGTTACCTCTTTTGATTTTTCCAAAAGAAACGACACCATCAATTTCAGAAACAACAGCTGGGTTTGAAGGATTACGAGCTTCTAACAACTCTGTAATTCTTGGTAAACCTCCAGTAATATCTCCTGATTTAGAAGAACGACGCGGGATTTTTACCAATACTTTACCTGCTTTAATTTTCTCACCGTTTTCAACCATCAAGTGGGCTCCAACTGGTAAGTTATAAGAACGAATCAATTCATTGTCTTTACCGTAAACCAATAAAGTTGGAATTAATTTTTTAGCTCTGGATTCAGAAATTACTTTTTCTTGGAAACCAGTTTGCTCATCAATTTCGACCATGAATGATTGACCTTGTTCTAATTCTTCGTAAGCAATTTTACCGGTAAATTCAGAAACGATAACTCCATTATAAGGATCCCATTTACAAATCACATCTCCTTTAACTACAGATTGTCCGTCTTTAACGAAGATACTAGAACCGTAAGGAATGTTATTAGTACTTAATAAGATACCTGTTCTTTCATCGATTAATTTCAATTCAGTAGAACGAGATACTACAATATCAACTGCATTACCTTCACTATCTTCTCCTTTTACTGTTTTTAAATCTTCAATTTCTAGTTTACCATTAAATTTGGTAACAATACTAGATTCTTCAGAAATACCACCCGCAACCCCACCAACGTGGAATGTACGTAATGTCAACTGTGTTCCAGGCTCTCCAATAGATTGTGCTGCAATTACACCAACTGCTTCACCTCTTTGTGTCATTTTACCAGTAGCTAAATTTCTACCGTAACATTTTGCACAAATACCTTTTAACGCTTCACAAGTTAACGGAGAACGAACTTCTACTTTTTCGATAGGAGAAGCATCAATTGCTTTCATTATAACTTCTGTGATTTGCTCACCGGAACGAATTATAATTTCACTGTTCAAAGGATTAACAAGATCTTGTAGAACTACACGTCCTAAAATTCTTTCTCCTAAAGTTTCAACTATTTCCTCATTCTTTTTCAATGCCGATACTTCAACACCTCTAAGTGTACCACAATCATCGATATTAACGATAACATCTTGAGACACATCATGCAATCTTCTTGTTAAATATCCTGCATCGGCCGTTTTCAAAGCTGTATCCGCAAGACCTTTACGCGCACCGTGAGTAGAAATAAAGTACTCAAGGATAGAAAGACCTTCTTTAAAGTTAGAAAGAATCGGGTTTTCAATAATTTCACCACCACCAGCAGTAGATTTTTTTGGCTTAGCCATCAAACCACGCATACCAGTCAACTGACGAATTTGTTCTTTGGAACCCCTTGCTCCAGAATCAAGCATCATATACACCGAGTTGAAACCTTGTTGGTCTTCTCTAATGTTTTTCATTGCTAACTCTGTCAATTGAGCATTTGCAGAAGTCCATACATCAATAACTTGGTTGTAACGTTCGTTATTGGTAATAAGACCCATGTTATAATTCGCAGAAATACCTTGAACTTGTTCTCTGGCGTCTGCAATTAATTTAGGTTTTTGATCTGGAATTCTAATATCCCCAAGAGAGAATGACAATCCACCTTTGAAAGCAAATTTATAACCCATGTCTTTCATATTGTCCAAGAAAGCCGCAGTTGTAGGTACATCGGTAGCGCTTAAAACGTGTCCGATAATATCTCTAAGGTTTTTCTTAGTCAATACATCATTGATATATCCAGCTGCTTCCGGTACTACTTCATTAAATAATACACGACCTGCAGTTGTTTTAATAATTTGGTAAACTAAGTCACCAGCTTCATTAAAATGTTTTGCTCTAATTTTTACAGAAGCATTCAATTCTAATCTACCTTCATTCAAAGCAATATTTACTTCTTCAGCAGAATAAAAAGTAATTCCTTCTCCTAAAATTTTAAGCTCAGGAGTTGATAAACGTTCTTTGGTCATATAATATAGACCCAAAACCATATCCTGAGAAGGTACCGTAATTGGAGCACCATTTGCAGGATTCAGAATATTGTGAGAACCCAACATTAATAGTTGTGCTTCCAAAATAGCTTCTGGTCCTAATGGCAAGTGAACTGCCATCTGATCCCCATCAAAATCCGCATTAAATGCAGTACAAACTAAAGGGTGCAATTGGATTGCTTTTCCTTCAATTAATTTTGGCTGGAAAGCTTGAATACCTAATCTGTGCAAAGTAGGAGCACGATTCAGTAATATTGGATGACCTTTGATTACATTTTCAAGGATATCCCAAACTACTGGCTCTTTCTTATCTATTATTTTTTTAGCTGATTTTACAGTTTTTACGATTCCTCTTTCTATCAATTTACGGATAACGAAAGGTTTGTATAATTCTGCTGCCATATCTTTTGGAATACCACATTCAGATAATTTCAATTCAGGTCCAACAACAATTACCGAACGAGCGGAATAATCCACACGTTTTCCAAGTAAATTTTGACGGAAACGTCCTTGTTTACCTTTAAGGGAATCAGATAATGATTTTAATGGTCTGTTTGATTCCGTTTTTACTGCAGATGCTTTACGAGTATTATCGAAAAGTGAATCTACAGATTCCTGCAACATACGTTTCTCATTTCTTAAGATAACTTCTGGAGCTTTGATCTCCATTAATCTTTTCAAACGGTTGTTACGTATAATTACACGACGGTATAAATCATTTAAATCTGAAGTTGCAAAACGACCTCCATCAAGTGGCACAAGCGGACGTAATTCTGGTGGAATAACCGGTACCACTTTCATAATCATCCATTCCGGACGATTCTCACGGTTCAAGTTAGACTCACGGAAAGATTCAACAACTTGCAATCTTTTCAGCGCTTCAGTTTTACGTTGTTTAGACGTTTCATTGTTAGCATTGTGTCTCAATTGATAAGACAATGCATCAAGATCAATTCTTGCCAATAAATCCATAATACACTCTGCTCCCATTTTGGCAACAAATTTATTAGGATCAAAATCATCAAGATACTGATTGTCAGCAGGAAGCGTATCTAAAATATTTAAATATTCTTCTTCTGTCAAAAAGTCTAATCTTTGTAATGACTCCCCTTCTGCATTTTTAGCAATACCAGCTTGGATTACTACGTATCTTTCGTAGTAAATAATCATATCTAATTTCTTAGATGGAAGACCCAGGATATAACCAATTTTGTTAGGAAGAGAACGGAAATACCAAATATGAGCAATTGGTACAACAAGATTGATGTGACCTACTCTGTCTCTACGTACTTTTTTCTCAGTAACTTCAACACCACAACGGTCACAGATGATTCCTTTGTAACGAATTCTTTTGTATTTGCCACAAGCACATTCAAAATCTTTTACTGGTCCGAAAATACGTTCACAGAAAAGCCCATCACGCTCCGGTTTGTGCGTTCTGTAGTTGATAGTTTCAGGTTTCAAAACTTCACCTCTTGATTCTTTTAAAATCGATTCAGGAGAAGCAAGTCCTATTGAGATTTTATTAAACCTTTTTATAGGGTTTTTATCTTTATTGTTATTATTTCTATTATTCATCATAGCTTTTACTATTGATTTATTTGCAATTAAAAAATTAATTTTATTTCAGTCTTAAAGTCAAATGTCATAAAGTTTTTAAAGCCACGGATGACTTTAGACTTTAGACTTTCAACCTTTTGACTTAAACATGACCTCGAATTACTTCTCTAAACTTCAAATAAAAATTTTGAAGTGCTATTTACAAAACCTATTAAGTCTTAGTAAAAAATCGGAACGGTTTACGGGTATAAATCCTAAAAACTCTTTTAAAAAAGTGTTCAGTATTCAGAATTTAGTGTTCAGTTTAACACTGATTACTAAATACTGAACACTGACTACTAAACTTCTATTCTTCTAAACGAATGTCAAGTCCAAGACCTTTCAATTCATGCATTAATACATTGAATGATTCCGGTAATCCTGGTTCTGGCATGGATTCACCCTTAACGATTGCTTCGTAAGTTTTTGCTCTACCGATAACATCATCTGACTTCACAGTCAAAATTTCTCTTAGCGTACTTGATGCTCCATAAGCCTCAAGTGCCCAAACCTCCATCTCACCAAAACGCTGACCTCCAAATTGAGCTTTACCTCCAAGTGGTTGTTGTGTAATCAATGAGTATGGACCTATAGAACGTGCGTGCATTTTATCGTCAACCATGTGACCAAGTTTCAACATGTAGATAACTCCTACTGTTGCCGCTTGATGGAAACGCTCTCCTGTACCACCATCATATAAATATGTATGTCCAAATCGTGGTATTCCAGCTTCATCAGTCAATTCATTAATTTGATCTAAAGTTGCTCCGTCAAAAATTGGTGTAGCAAATTTTCTACCCAAGTTTTGTCCAGCCCAACCAAGTACCGTTTCATAAATTTGTCCAATGTTCATACGTGAAGGTACACCTAATGGGTTCAACACGATATCAACTGGCGTTCCATCTTCAAGGAAAGGCATATCTTCATGACGAACGATACGAGCAACAATACCTTTGTTACCGTGACGTCCCGCCATTTTATCCCCAACTTTAAGTTTACGTTTTTTGGCAATATATACTTTCGCTAATTTCAAGATTCCTGCTGGCAATTCATCTCCAACAGTAATAGTGAATTTCTCTCTACGTAAAGCACCTTGTAAATCGTTCAATTTAATTTTATAGTTATGAATCAAATCATTAACCATTTTATTAGCTGCATCATCAGCAACCCATTGACCTTTACTTAAGTGAGCAAAATCTTCAACAGCATAAAGCATTTTTTGAGTGTATTTTTTACCTTTTGGTAAAACTTCCTCACCCAAATCATTCATTACACCTTGAGATGTTTTTCCGTTTACGATCAAGAAGAGTTTCTCTACTAATTTGTCTTTTAATTCAACAAATTTAACTTCAAACTCCATTTCAAGTGCTCCTAAAGCATCTTTATCCTGAGTACGTTTACGTTTATCTTTAACCGCTCTTGCGAACAATTTTTTATCTAAAACAACACCATGTAAAGAAGGAGAAGCTTTTAATGAAGCATCTTTTACATCACCTGCTTTATCCCCAAAGATTGCACGAAGCAATTTCTCTTCCGGAGTAGGATCTGATTCCCCTTTTGGAGTAATTTTTCCGATCAGAATGTCCCCAGGTTTTACCTCGGCTCCAATTCTAATCATACCATTTTCATCTAAATCTTTAGTAGCTTCTTCAGAAACGTTCGGTATGTCGTTCGTTAATTCTTCGTTACCTAACTTAGTATCTCTAACTTCTAATGAATAATCATCCACGTGAATAGAAGTAAAAATATCGTCACGAACTACTTTTTCAGAAATTACAATCGCATCCTCGAAGTTGTATCCTTTCCATGGCATAAAGGCAACTTTTAGGTTTCTACCTAAAGCCAATTCACCATTTTGAGTCGCATAACCTTCTGATAATACTTGTCCAGGAACCACTCTATCCCCTTTTCTTACGATAGGTTTAAGGTTGATACTTGTACCTTGATTGGTTTTTCTAAATTTAATTAGATTGTATGTTTTCTCATCCGGCTCAAAACTCACCATTCTTTCTTCTTCAGAACGATCGTATTTGATAGTGATGATATTTGCGTCTACGTATTCGATAACTCCATCTCCTTCAGCATTAATCAATACTCTAGAATCAGAAGCAACTTGACGCTCTAAACCAGTTCCAACAATTGGAGCTTCAGGACGAATTAATGGTACGGCCTGACGCATCATGTTAGATCCCATCAATGCTCTATTCGCATCATCATGTTCCAAGAAAGGAATTAATGAAGCAGAGATAGAAGCAATTTGATTTGGTGCAACATCCGTGTAATCTACACGTGTTGGTTCAATTACCGGGAAATCACCTTCTTGACGCGCAATTACGTCTTCGGCAGTAATTTTTCCAGTAGCATCCATTTGAATGTTTGCTTGAGCAATCATCATTCCCTCTTCTTCTTCTGCGCTTAAGTATACCGGAGTAGAAACTAAATCTACAGTTCCGTTAGTTACTTTACGATACGGTGTTTCAATGAAACCCATTCCGTTTACTTTAGCATAAACACCAAGAGATGAAATCAAACCAATATTTGGTCCCTCTGGAGTTTCAATTGGACATAAACGTCCGTAATGCGTGTAGTGAACGTCACGTACCTCAAATCCTGCTCTTTCTCTCGAAAGTCCACCTGGTCCTAGTGCAGATAATCTTCTTTTGTGCGTAATCTCAGCAAGTGGATTCGTTTGATCCATAAATTGAGACAACTGGTTTGTTCCAAAAAAAGAGTTGATAACAGATGACAATGTTTTTGCATTAATCAAATCTATTGGCGTAAACACCTCGTTATCTCTAACGTTCATTCTCTCGCGAATAGTTCTTGCCATACGCGCTAAACCAACACCAAACTGCTGAGACAATTGTTCTCCAACTGTTCTAACACGACGGTTTGATAAGTGATCAATATCATCAATCTCTGCTTTAGAGTTGATCAATTCAATCAAATATTTCACGATGGTTATGATATCTTCTTTGGTCAAGACTTGCTTTTCCATCGGAGTATCCAGCCCTAATTTTTTATTTATTCTATAACGACCTACTTCACCTAAGTTGTAACGTTGATCAGAGAAAAATAATTTATCAATGATCCCACGAGCCGTTTCTTCATCAGGCGGTTCAGCGTTACGCAGTTGTCTGTAGATATGTTCAACAGCCTCTTTTTCAGAGTTTGTTGGATCTTTTTGTAGCGTATTGTGAATGATCGCATAATCACCTTGATTAGCATCTTCTTTATGCAACAAAATAGATTTAACGTTAGAATCAATGATTTCTTCCACATTATCTTTGTCGATAATAGTATCTCTATCAAGGATTATTTCGTTACGTTCGATAGAAACTACTTCACCAGTATCTTCATCAACAAAATCTTCATGCCATGTATTCAATACACGGGCAGCTAATTTTCTACCGATATATTTTTTAAGACCTGTCTTAGAGACTTTAATTTCTTCAGCTAGATCAAAAATTTCTAGAATATCTTTATCTCTTTCAAAACCAATTGCTCTAAAAAGAGTAGTAACCGGTAATTTTTTCTTTCTATCGATATAAGCATACATTACGCTATTAATATCGGTAGAAAATTCTATCCAAGAACCTTTAAAAGGAATTACTCTGGCAGAATACAATTTTGTACCATTTGCATGGAATGATTGACCAAAGAAAACACCTGGAGATCTGTGTAATTGAGAAACAACTACACGCTCAGCACCATTAATAACAAATGTACCACTTGGTGTCATATAAGGAATTGTACCAAGATAAACATCTTGAACAATAGTTTCAAAATCCTCATGTTCTGGATCTGTACAATATAATTTTAGCCTTGCTTTTAAAGGCACACTATATGTTAAACCTCTTTCTATACATTCTTGAATTGTATAACGTGGTGGATCTACAAAATAATCAAGGAATTCTAATACAAAGTTATTTCTTGTATCGGTAATTGGGAAATTTTCCATGAAGGTATTGTAAAGCCCTTCGTCGCCTCTTTCGTCAGATTTGGTTTCTAATTGAAAAAAATCTTTAAACGATTTAACCTGAACATCAAGAAAATCTGGATAATCAGGAATATTTTTTGTTGAGGCAAAATTCAATCTTTCAGTCTGATTTGTTATCATCTATGGACAAAATTTTGATTAAAAAAGTAATTTTTTTGTACAAATATGGATTTATTTATACTTTCCTTTTACTACCATTACATCTTTAAAAACCAATTTAAGATAACTACTTTCTTATTATCTGTTAATTTTTTTTCCTCGTAATGGGTAAAATAAAACTGTTTTCAAAGACTACTATGTAAATATACAAGGTAGACTTTTGTTATACGAAAAATGGTTTAGGTCATTGGGTGACTAAACCCAAGACCTAAACCTTATTCTTTAAACTGAGTTTAACTATTTTAGTTCAACAACAGCTCCAGCTTCTTCTAAAGATTTTTTAAGCCCTTCAGCTTCTTCTTTAGAAACACCTTCTTTAACATTGCTCGGTGCGCTATCAACTACATCTTTAGCTTCTTTCAAACCTAAACCTGTAAGTTCTTTCACTAATTTTACAACTGCTAATTTAGAAGAACCAGCTTCTTTCAATACAACTGTAAATTCTGTTTGAACTTCTTCAGCAGCAGCTTCACCACCACCCGAAACTACTACAGCTGCAGCAGCTGGTTCGATTCCGTACTCATCTTTTAATATTGTTGCTAATTCGTTAACTTCTTTTACTGTCAGGTTAACTAATTGTTCTGCGAATTGTTTCAAATCTGCCATTTTTTCTATCGTTTTAAAATGATTTGTAAAAATATAATTTATTTATTGTGCGCGTTTTTTAAATAAAATTAGAGTAAAACTCTATTTCTATTATGCTTCTACTTCTTCTGTAGCCTCTTCGCTTTTTGCGAATTGGTTTTGTAGAGCAGAAATAACTCTTTGTGCTGGTGACTGCAATAATCCAATAAGTTCGCCGATAAGCTCTTCTTTAGATTTGATAGTTGCTAATGCATCTAATTGATCATCTCCAATATAAATTTCAGAGTTAATATAAGCTCCTTTTAATACAGGTTTAGCTGATTTTTTTCTGAAATCTTTGATAATTTTACCAGGAGCATTTGCTATCTCAGAAATGAATATAGCGCTATTACCAGTCAAAACTGAAGGTAAATCTCCATAATCATTAGCTGAAGCTTCCATAGCTTTTGCAAGCAAGGTATTTTTAACTACTTCTAATTTTATACCTGCTTTAAAGCAAGCTCTTCTCAAGTTTGAAGTTGATTCTGCATTCATTCCAGAAATATCAGATACATAAACAATGTTTGTACCAGCTAACTGTGCAGTTAAAACTTCAATCGCGATTGATTTTTCTTCTCTAGTCATACTAAAAATTTTTAACTACCAATTATACTGCTTTAGGATCCAATGCAATTGCAGGACTCATAGTGCTCGTTAGGTAAATACTTTTGATGTATGTTCCTTTAGCAGCAGTTGGCTTAAGTTTGATTAATGTTTGAATAATTTCGTGCGCATTGTCAACGATTTGCTCGATTCCAAAAGAAATTTTACCAATTCCTGCATGCACAATACCAGTTTTATCAACTTTAAAGTCAATTTTACCAGCTTTAACCTCTTGAACAGCTTTTGCAACATCCATAGTTACAGTACCTGTTTTAGGGTTTGGCATTAAACCTCTAGGTCCTAATATACGACCTAATGGACCTAATTTACCCATAACAGAAGGCATAGTGATGATAACATCAACATCTGTCCAACCGTCTTTAATTTTTTGCAAATAATCGTCAAGACCTACATAGTCTGCACCAGCTGCTAAAGCTTCCGCTTCTTTGTCTGGAGTAACTAATGCTAACACTTTAACGTCTTTACCAGTTCCATGAGGCAATGTTACCACACCTCTAACCATTTGATTCGCTTTTCTTGGATCTACACCCAAACGTACTGCGATATCAACAGACTCATCAAATTTTGCAGAAGCAACTACTTTTATCAATGCCGCAGCATCTTTAAGAGAATATAGTTTGTTCTTTTCAATTTTTGAAGCAGCCTCTTTTTGCTTTTTTGTCAATTTTGCCATGTCTTTCTCTTAATTAAAAAGGAGAATCTCCTGATACAGTTATACCCATAGACCTAGCGGTTCCAGCAATCATGCTCATAGCAGATTCGATTGTGAATGCATTTAAATCTACCATTTTATCTTCAGCAATTGCTTTGATAACGTCCCAAGTAACGCTTGCTACTTTTTTACGATTTGGTTCACCTGATCCTGACTTTAGCTTTGCAGCTTCCAATAACTGGACAGCAGCTGGAGGAGTTTTTACAACAAAATCAAATGATTTGTCTTTATACACAGTTATTTGTACTGGGCATATTTTGCCGGGTTTATCTTGAGTTCTAGCATTAAATTGCTTACAGAATTCCATGATGTTTACCCCAGCAGCTCCTAAAGCAGGTCCAACCGGTGGCGACGGATTCGCAGCACCTCCCTTAACTTGTAGTTTAACTACCTTACTAATTTCTTTAGCCATTTTTTAAAAAATTTAACACTACAATCAGTGGAAGCGATTGTAATGGATATTATAGATGTAACAAAAAATTATACTTTTTCAACTTGCATAAAACTCAACTCTAATGGTGTTTTTCTTCCGAAAATCTTAACCATTACTTCTAGCTTACGCTTTTCTTCATTAATTTTTTCAACAGTACCGTTAAATCCATTAAAGGGCCCATCAACAACCTTAATCGTCTCACCGATATTGAAAGGGATTGAACGAGTGTCTGTATTTACAGCCAACTCATCAACTTTACCTAACATTCTGTTTACTTCAGAAATTCTCAAAGGAACAGGCTCTCCACCTTTTATTTCGCCTAAAAAACCAATAACACTTGTTATAGACTTGATAATGTGCGGTATTTCACCAATAAGATTCGCTTCAATCATAACATAACCAGGAAAATAAACTTTATCTTTTACGATTTTTTTTCCTTCTTTCACAGTAACGACTTTTTCAGTAGGAACTAAAACCTGAGAAACGTAATCTTCCATCCCTAATCTTGCGATTTCAGTTTCGATGTATGCTTTCACTTTATTCTCTTGTCCACTTACTGCCCTAACGACATACCACTTTTTAACATTATTATCTGCCATAATAAAAAGATTAAGCTTTTATCCAGTTAAAAAATCCAGCTAAAGCTTTTGCGAAAATTTCATCTACACCCCATGTTGCCAAGGCGAATAATACTGAAAAAACAGCAACAACAATCGTTAGACGTTGCACCTCAGGCCAGGCAGGCCAAGTTACATTTGACTTTAATTCCTCAAATGCTTCCGATAAGTAATTAACAACTTTTGTCATTATGATTTATTTTTTTGCACGGGCGGAGGGATTCGAACCCCCATCAACGGTTTTGGAGACCGCTATTCTACCCTTGAACTACGCCCGTTAGTTAAAAGCCAGCGATTTTTCAGTTATGAAAATCAACTGGCTTTATATATTTTTTGAGATATTATCCTACAATCTCAGTTACTTGTCCAGCACCTACAGTTCTACCACCTTCACGGATAGCGAAACGTAAACCAACGCTCATTGCGATTGGGCTTAACAAAGCAACATTGATAGTTAAGTTATCTCCTGGCATTACCATCTCTACACCTTCTGGTAAAGTAATAACTCCTGTTACGTCAGTTGTACGTACGTAAAACTGTGGACGGTAGTTATTATGAAATGGCGTATGACGACCACCTTCTTCTTTTTTCAAGATATATACCTCAGCTTTGAAAGTAGCGTGTGGCTTAACTGAACCTGGCTTAATGATAACCATTCCTCTTTTGATAGATTCTTTATCAACACCACGTAACAATAAACCTACGTTATCTCCTGCTTCACCTCTATCAAGAATTTTACGGAACATCTCAACTCCAGTAATAGTAGAAGTCAATTTTTCAGCTCCCATACCAATGATTTCAACAGCATCACCTGTATTAGCAATTCCAGTCTCGATACGACCTGTAGCAACAGTTCCACGACCAGTAATTGTAAATACATCTTCAACCGGCATCAAAAATGGTTTTGCTGTATCACGAATTGGTTCTTCAATCCATGAATCACAAGCGGCCATTAATTCAATAATTTTTGGTACCCAAGTTGGATCACTATTCAATCCTCCAAGAGCAGACCCTTGAATAACTGGACAATTATCTCCATCATATTCATAGAAAGACAATAAGTCTCTGATTTCCATTTCAACAAGTTCCAATAATTCTTCGTCATCAACCATATCCACTTTATTCATGAATACTACCATTCTAGGAATACCTACTTGGCGACCTAAAAGAATGTGTTCACGTGTCTGTGGCATTGGCCCATCAGTAGCAGCTACAACAAGAATAGCACCGTCCATTTGAGCAGCACCAGTAACCATGTTTTTTACGTAATCCGCGTGACCAGGACAGTCAACGTGAGCGTAATGACGGTTTGCAGTTTCGTACTCAACGTGAGATGTGTTAATTGTAATACCTCTTTCTTTTTCTTCAGGTGCATTATCAATTTGATCAAATGATTTTGCTTGACAGTAACCAGCATCAGATAATACTTTAGTGATTGCCGCTGTTAATGTAGTTTTTCCGTGATCCACGTGCCCAATTGTACCAATGTTTAAGTGGGGCTTGTTACGGTTAAAGGTTTCCTTTGCCATTTTACTTAATTTTTAATCTTAGTTATATATTAATTTCTATTTCCTACTTACTTGAGCCAATGTCGGGAATTGAACCCGAGACCTCTTCCTTACCAAGGAAGCACTCTACCCCTGAGCTACACCGGCAGAGAATTCCGTTTAAACTATAAATGTTGAATTTTAAATTAATTTAAAAATATAATTCAACAATTTAGAGAGTACTAGTGGGGAGAGCAGGATTCGAACCTGCGAAGTTCACACAGCAGATTTACAGTCTGCCCTCGTTGGCCGCTTGAGTATCTCCCCTACTTTTTCTATCATCAAACCTTTACAGTCTTGAGCCGGCGGAGGGACTCGAACCCACGACCTGCTGATTACAAATCAGCTGCTCTAGCCAACTGAGCTACGCTGGCGAATCAATAAAAAAAGTCCGCTATTTCTAACGGACTGCAAATGTAGAGATTTTATCTCTCAATCAAAACATTTTTTTGAAAAAATTTACATTAAACATGAGAACTTATCTTTTCTTTTCTTTTTAACAACATTCGTTCTAAAGATTCTGCCGAAAGTTCCAAAGCCTCTTCAAAAGTTTTACACTGCTTTTTTACTAAAAAATCATCTCCGGGGACATTAATTTTCACTTCCGCAATTTTATTCTCTTTATCACTTGTCTTTTCAACTTTCAAAAAAACATCCGCTGACACGACTTTGTCATAGTACTTTTCTAACTTGTCCATTCTTTCTTGAACAAAATCTACTAGCTTTTTGTCAACAGTAAAGTTAACTGCATGAACACTTACCTTCATAATCACCTTTTTTAATTGTTACACATTATATCACTTCTGCCCTCTGGGATGGGCATCTTTGTGCACATTTTTAAGTTCTGACAAACTACTATGAGTATAAACCTGAGTAGACGCGAGACTGGAATGCCCTAATAATTCTTTAACTGAATTTAA
This sequence comes from Flavobacterium sp. DSR2-3-3, assembly GCF_049896585.1. Lineage (NCBI taxonomy): Bacteria > Pseudomonadati > Bacteroidota > Flavobacteriia > Flavobacteriales > Flavobacteriaceae > Flavobacterium > Flavobacterium sp. DSR2-3-3. The sequence goes on along the minus strand of NZ_JAFCUP010000012.1, from coordinate 69,970 downwards.
ATCTGCTCCATTATTTAATAAATGTGTCGCAAAAGTATGCCTCAGTATATGAGGACTCTTTTTTACTTTTTCAGAAACAACACTAAAGTTAGAATTTATTAATCGATACACAAAAGAATCATTTAATTTTAACCCTTTTTTGGTAAGAAAAAAATAATTATTATCAACAATATCCGACAGTAAAGTTCTTTCATATAAGTATAATGAAAACTGATCTGTAATTATTGATAAAAAAGGAAGAATGCGCTCTTTGTTTCGCTTTCCCAACACTTTTATAGTACCACTCGATAAATTAATATTTTCTATTTGAAGATTAATCAATTCAGCTCTTCGCATTCCTGTCGTGTAAAATAAATCAATAATAAGCTTATTCCTGACCTCTTCAAATCCAATTGTATTTTGTATTTGATCCAGAACTGCCAGCACTTCCTTTTCAGAAAAAGGAATTTGTATAACCTTGGGAGTTTTGAGCGCTTTATGTTTTAAAAGCGGACTAACTCGTATTTGTTTCGTTTTTAATAGAAACTTGTAAAACGCTTTTAAGGAAGCTATCTTTCTATTCACCGAAACATTGGATACTGAATCATCAACTAATGAAACTATCCAATTTCTAATTTGACCGTAGTGAACCTGATCAATATTTTCCTGATCAAAATGGAGCTTATTAAACGATTCAAAAGAATTAATATCTTTACAATACGCCGTTATTGTATGTGAGGAATATTTCTTCTCTAAGCAGAGATAATCTCGAAATGCATCTTTATTTGTAGACATAAAAAAACCGTTAGCATCAAAGTTATAAAATTTTGATGACTAACGGTTTTTTATTTAATGGAATCGACTAACTTTCTAAGTTATCTCTCATATTTTGGATATAAGCCGCTTTTTGAATTTTGATTCTATTAGTAACTGAAGGCTTAATAAAAGCAGTACGTGCTCTTAATTGACGTACAGTTCCTGTTTTATCAAATTTTCTTTTGTAACGTTTTAACGCTCTATCGATATTTTCTCCGTCTTTAATTGGTATAATTAACATAATATAGACACCCCCTTTCTTTAAGTGTGCAAAAGTAAATAAATTTTTGAATTTTTAGTTATGAATTGCTGATTTATTTTGAGCGTGCTTGCAAAACATCAATTCCGTAACACGATTACGTTTTCATTTACTCTCAGGCATTCGCTGCAATCTTTTCCGTAGCGACGCACCTGTAAAGGATTTCCACTACTATTTTCGGCACAAAAAAAGAGTCAAAAAATAAATTGACTCTTTTTTTTCTTTATTAAAACCCACTTTATTGAGCCTAAAGCATCATGTTACGAAAAACTTATTCGCTTTTGATATAATTGTTTTAAGGCCAAACTACTTTACTGCAGGCTCGTAATTCTGATTATCAATAATCATTTTTCCTAAAATCTCTTTAAGAATTTCTGAAGTTCCTCCGCCTATTGGTCCTAAACGACTGTCTCTAAACAAACGTGCTAATGGATACTCCTCCATGTAACCATAACCACCTAACATTTGTAAACAGCTATAAATAGCCTCATCTGCAACTTTAGTAGATTTTAGCTTAGCCATAGTCGCCTCCTTTACAACGTATTCTCCTTTGTCTAAACGAGCGACTGCGGCGTAGTTAAAAACCTTACAATGTTCTACCTCCGTTGCATGCTCAACAAGCGTATGTCTCAATGCTTGATACTTACTGATTTTTTTTCCGAAAGCTTCTCTATGAGACATGTAATCTATTGTATAATCTATCGCATATTCTCCTCTAGCATGCGCGTTTATCGCCATTATTAAACGCTCCAAAGCAAAATGCTGCATGATATAAGGAAATCCCTTCCCCTCTTCACCCATTAAGTTTTCTGCTGGAATCTCTACGTTATCAAATGCGATTTCAGCTGTATCGGATGCTCTCCAACCTAATTTATCTAACTTGACAGCCGATATACCTTTCAAACTGGTATCCATTAAAAATATGCTGATCCCTTTATTCCCAAGTTCAGGACTAGTTTTTGCAGCAACAATATAATAGTCTGCATAAACTCCGTTTGTAATAAATGTTTTGGAACCATTAATAATATATTTATTTCCTTTTTTGACGGCATTAGTGCGCATCCCCGCAACATCACTACCTCCAAAAGGCTCTGAAATACATAAAGCACCTATTTTTTTTCCCGCGATACTTGGTATTAAGTAGTCTTGTTTTATTCTTTCGTCACCTTCTGCATTCAAATGGGTCATTGCTAAATATGCATGAGCCCACATTGCAGCAGCAAAACCTGACGACTTAATTTTTTGTAATTCTTCGAGAAAAATAACAGTGTAAAATAAATCTAGATCCAGACCGCCATAAGCCTCTGGATATGCAAGACCAAAATACCCCATCTCGCCAAATTTCTCCCAAATAAAACGGTCTATCGTACCTGTTTTTTCCCATTTTTCTATATGCGGAACAACTTCTTTCTGCAAAAAGTCTTTTAAACTTTCTCTAAATGCTTGGTGTTCTTCAGTGAAATAAATTGAATTCATATATTGTATATTTTTTTAACAAATGGTATTAATTGAAACATAATGATGCGGTGATGTTTCAGTTTTTGCTTTTTTTAACGGTTAAAATAATTAGTAAATAAAAAAGTAATGCATCTATTTAAAAATGTAAAATAATACTACTTTCCATAGCTTTAAATTTGATACTTCTAATTAAAGTCCAAATATAAGCCAATTATATTTGCTTTATCAACAGGAAATCCCTTAATTTTTGTTAAATCCTCAATATTCTTAATATTTCCATTCATACTCCTGTACGTTACGATTTCCTTAGCCAACGCGTATCTAAAATAATGAAACTGTGAAAGCTCCCTCAACGAAGCGTTATTGACCTCTATTTTTTTAAATCGTGGTACTGCCAAAACTTTAAAATGTGTTATTAAATTTTCAATTACTTCAGGTGATAATCCCCAAATATCCTGCATTTGTTCCATCGAAACAAATCCTCCTAAAGTTTCTTTTTGTTTCAAAATACGAACAGAAATAGCTTCGCCAATTCCGTAAATTTTGACTAAATCTTCTTTTGTCGCCTGATTAATATCGATTAAAACAATTTTTTCATTTTTAGAGAAATCAATATATGGACGCTTTTTATATTCTTTGAGTTCTTTCTTATTATTTACCCAATCCGGAAATTTGAAATAAGGCGAAATCAAATTTAATAAGGAATCGGAGATTTTAGTCACATTTTGAAATTCTTCGGGTGAGTTGACGTATTTATTTTTTTTTCTAAAAACCAACAAGCGATCAATTTGTTCCACTGACATTCCTAATTTGTATCCTTTATAATCTGTTATGAAATTAGGATTAAAAAGATACAATTTAGGCAACTTTCTGCTATCATCTATTTTCATAGAATCAACTTGAGATTGCAAAGAAAGCCATTTTTGCTTATCAGGATATTCTCCGGTTTTAAAACTAAAGTCTGCAAAAAAATAAATCATTTGCAAAAAAATTATGATTGCAAATAACACGAAAATACCCGTACGTTGCTCTCGAGTGAGGCTAAAGAAAGTTTGCACTGTTTTAAAATTCATGTAAAATATCAGGATTAAAATCGTACAATAAGTTTTTTAAATTTAGAAATTAAATCCAAACCTATTACTTTCCGACGAAAAATAGTTGAAAGAAATAAAACATAATTTAAAATAAAGTAAAACTTCGCATTACTACATTTAAAAAATGTTATTTCTTAAGATAAACATCAAATAAAGATAATGAAATTACTTTTTTGCAACTTAAAATTCAATTATTGTTTTTATTTTTTATAAAAAACAATACATTTGGAGCTTAATAACAAACAAAATCATATAACCCATGTCAATTTGGAAAACTAAACCCCTTTCGGTATTGCTAAATGAAGCATCAGAATCTGAAAAAGGATTAAAAAGAACATTATCGTCAGGCTCTCTTGTCGCACTTGGAGTTGGAGCAATTATTGGAGCAGGATTATTTTCGTTAACAGGAATTGCAGCGGCAGAGCATGCAGGACCGGCGGTAACGCTATCTTTTATATTGGCTGCTATAGGGTGTGCCTTTGCTGGATTATGCTATGCAGAATTTGCCTCTATGATACCTGTTGCAGGTAGTGCATACACTTACTCTTACGCCACTATGGGAGAATTCATGGCGTGGATTATAGGTTGGGATCTAGTCTTAGAATATGCCTTGGGAGCAGCAACTGTGGGTGTTAGTTGGTCACGTTACCTCCTTGAGTTATTAAGCAAATATGGCGTTCATCTTAATCCTAATTTTATTTGTTCTCCGTGGGAAACTTTAACATTAGGTGACGGTACGGTGATTAACGGTGGGTATTTTAACCTTCCCGCAGTGTTAATTGTTTCGCTACTTTCCTTGTTATTAATTAGAGGAACTAAAGAATCAGCATCTATCAATAATGTTTTAGTAATTCTGAAAGTTATAGTTGTTATTATTTTTATAATTGTTGGATGGCAATTTATTGACCCGGCAAATTACGCTCCATACATTCCGCAAAACACAGGAGTTAAAGGGGAGTTTGGATGGTCTGGAATTGCAGCAGGAGCGGGAACCGTATTCTTTGCTTTTATTGGTTTTGATGCTGTTTCAACAGCAGCACAAGAAGCAAAAAATCCTCAAAAAGGAATGCCGATTGGAATCTTAGGATCACTCGTTATATGTACAATCTTGTACGTGCTGTTTGCTCACGTTATGACTGGACTTGTGCCTTATTATAAATTTGCTAACGATGCAAAACCAGCTGCGACTGCTTTTGCTGTAACAGGTTATGATTTTCTTCAAACTGGACTAATTGTTGCTATTTTAGCCGGATATACTTCCGTAATGTTGGTGATGTTGATGGGACAAAGTCGTGTTTTTTACACCATGAGTAATGATGGTTTATTACCCCCTTTCTTTAGTGAAATTCACAAGAAATTCAGAACTCCATGGAAAACAAATCTTTTCTTTATGGTTTTTGTCAGTTTATTTGCCGGTTTAGTTCCCGTAAGTGATTTAGGACACATGGTAAGTATCGGAACCTTATTAGCTTTTGTATTAGTGTGTATTGGTATTTTGGTAATGAGAAAAAAAATGCCAGATGCCCCTAGAGCTTTCAAAACGCCTTTTGTGCCTTATGTACCTGTAGCCGGTGTTTTGGTTTGTCTGTACTTGATGTATTCGCTTCCTTATGAAAGTTGGATCCGATTAGTATTATGGATGGCATTAGGTGTTATTATCTATTTTATTTACGGAAAGAAAAAAAGTAAGTTAAACAATCCTGAGAAGTAGATTGATATCATAAGTAAAAAAGGGATTATAAAGTAAATGAAATACTTCATAATCCCTTTTTTAATTTGAATGCATTTATAAATCAAAAACCGAAGTCCGTTTTGCCCGAATCAAATCCTTTAATCGTATCCAGAAAGCCAGCGTTAAATAAACGGCAAACCACAATCCAGCGGTGGCAAACGATAAATAAATAAAAAAAAGTCGTACGCTACTGGCACGCATTCCTAAAGTATCCGCTAAACGGGAGGAAACATGAAAACCGTGTTTCTCAAAAAAAAACTTGAGTTTTATAATCGCTGACATTTTATTAATTATTCGTTATGTGCAAAATTACAAAATTATATAATTGACGCCTTTGCTAAACCACTAATTGTTTTTTCAACAATTCTATTCCCACACCACACTCTAAACATTTACTTTTGTTGCAGTATTCATTCTTGAGTTGTAGTAATGACTGTGTGTCAAAAGCGCTTTTTGAAACAATTCCGAAAGAATTAAACTTATCAATAATAGCATTTTTTTCAGGTGCAACTTCATTTAAGAGACGAATTAAATCATCAGAAATTTCTTTTCCCTGACTTTTTGCAAAAGCGAATTGTAGCGGAATTATGGTATTTATAACAATCAAATCGATGAAAGATTTAGAAAGCGATTTCTTTTTTTTCGGACTTTCTTTATCAAATTGATAATGATTGAGCCAATATTCAGAAGCTGATACCTGAAACAAATTATAACAGCTTTTCAAAGAATTTAACGTGTTGATTCTCGAAAATAAATTCTGTTGGCTATTGTATAAATTAGCCAATTGCGAGAGCCTGATCGTTGGGAAATTATCCGGACGATGCTTAAAAAATTGAACAGGTTCCACATATGGCTTATCGAATTGATATTTATGCAGCAAATAAAAATACCTGAATTTTAAATCCTTAAAATAATTATCTTCCTTTTCAGAATCCAATAATCCAGCAGTTCCAAAAATCAAAGCTTCTAAATTTTCAACCTCAAAACTTTCTTTTCTTATGACAGGAAAAGGAATAGTTTGGGCAATTTTAAAAAAGATTTCACCGTTAGTATTTAATCCGAAATTTTTGGCCAAAAGACAAAACAACAACGCTTCCCAATCGTGATTCGTTTGTTCCAGTAAATCAAATATCAGCTTGGATTTTCTTTCTAAGCGTTCAAAAAATAGACGTTCCTGCCAATTTTTAAACACAAATTCCTCAATTTCCTGAATTTGCTTTTCACAAAAAATCCACGATTTTGGAGCCATTAAAGATTGGTAGTTCTCCACGGTACTTTTATCAACGTATTTCTTCAATTCCAAAACGGGAATTTCAATATTGTTTTTTCTAAAAATTTCCGTATCGTGTTCCCACACCACATGAAGAATCACATTTTTATAGGCTTCATCTCTTTCGTGATGATGCACATACCAGTCTGAAGATTTAAGATGAATTTCTACATTTCCCGCCCATTTTTGATTACCAATAGTTATTTGGGCATTAAAAAAGTCAGGTCCGGCAAGTTCTAAATACTGACCAACATTGATAATTGTGATTTCCTCTCCATTGAAGGTTTTCAAATTCAAGGTATCAAACTTCTTGAATTTCCACAGATAATGAAGGAAATCTTCTTTCATATTGACCATATTAGATTGAATACTAATGTAGTAAAAAAAGAAATAGCAAATTATTTAAATTAAAAATGAAACATCGATTTCATGTAGAAAACAAATTACATTATGATAATTAGTAAAATAATCGTGATTTTATTTCATCAAATATAATTTGGCGCAAGCCCGAGCATCCGATAAAGCTTCGTGGTGATTTAATGCGATATTCATTTCCCGACAGCAATCACTCAATTTGGTTGGTTTTAATCCTTTGGCTCTGTAAATTTTCACGGTACATTCCCATCGAGAAGCGATATTTAAATCCGCGTAATCTAAATTATAAAGCGCCATTGATTTCGCCAAAACATTCCTATCAAAACTTTCATTGTGGGCTACTACAACTTTATTTCGAAGTCTTTTTTGAATTTCGGGATACACTTGGGCAAATGATTTTGCATTCACGGTATCGCGAGGATATATACCATGCACTTGAATGGTAAAAGGCGAATATAAATTGTTTGGAGGTTTAATCAAGCTGACAAACTCATCTGTAATTATTCCGTTTTCAACGGTAACAATACCTACGGAACAGGGATGATATCCTATTGCCGTTTCAAAATCTATAGCAGTAAAGGTCAATTTAATTTTAGATTTGGGATTGATTCGCCAGTTCGCCCTCTTGGCTCGTGTAGCGATTTTTATATTAGATCTACAAAAATACTATCAATTATACAAGTTCAACGCATTCGACAGCTTTCTTTTCATTTCCTCTTGTAAACTTTTAGGTTTTAAAACTTCTACTTCAGCAACAACGTTTACAAATTACAATTTCCTAAAAAATAATATTATTAAACTGCATTAAAAAAAAACCTGCAAGGTTCGAAAAACCTTGCAGGAGAATATAAAGCAATAAATCCGTGTTTTAAGCTTATTTTATTGAACCAATAATATCATATTTGGTAATAATATGGTGACTTCCATTTTCTAATTCCACTAAAACAGCTTCATTTTCTTTCGTGAATAATTTTGAAACTTCTTCGATAGGTGTTCCGTGTTTCACTATTGGGAAAGGTTTCCCCATAATTTCCTTAATTGGTTTATCTGATACATCTTTGTCAGCCACGTAACTTTGAAACAAATCACTTTCATCAACAGAACCTACAAATCCAGTGATATCAATTACCGGAATTTGAGAAATCTTGTATTTACGCATTCTTTCAATAGCATGAGAAACCAACTCTTCAGTACGCACCACAATTAATGGTTTATCGATATGATCCTTAATAACATCTTCGGCCTTTGTGATTTCTTCTTCCAGAAAACCACGTTCCCGCATCCAGTCATCATTAAACATTTTGCCCACATAACGACTTCCTGAATCATGAAAAAGTACCACAACAACATCTTCGGGTTTAAAATGTTCTTTAAGCTGTAACAATCCTTTTATTGCTGCTCCAGCAGAATTCCCAACAAATATTCCTTCTTCAAGCGCAATTTTTCTGGTGTACACTGCAGCATCTTTATCGGTTACTTTTGTGAAACCATCAATTAGAGAAAAGTCAACATTTTTTGGAAGAATGTCTTCTCCAATTCCTTCGGTGATATACGAATAGATTTCATTTTCGTCAAAAATTCCTGTTTCGTGGTATTTTTTAAACACAGAACCATACGTATCAATTCCCCAAATTTTAATGCTTGGATTTTTCTCTTTCAAGTATTTTGCCACTCCGGAAATTGTTCCTCCAGTTCCTACACCAACAACAAAATGAGTGATTTTACCACCTGTTTGCTCCCAAATTTCGGGACCCGTTTGCTCATAATGCGCTATTGCATTTGAAGGATTATCGTATTGATTTACATACCAGGAATTAGGAGTTTCTTCTGCTAATCTTCTAGAAACAGAATAATAGGATCTTGGATCAGTAGGTTCTACATCCGTAGGACATACCACAACTTTTGCTCCCACTGCACGAAGAATATCCATTTTCTCTTTGGACTGTTTGTCTGAAATTACACAAATCAGTTTATACCCTTTTATAATAGCTACTAATGCCAATCCCATTCCAGTATTCCCTGAAGTCCCTTCGATGATTGTGCCGCCTGGTTTCAAGCGTCCATCGGCTTCAGCATCTGCAATCATTTTTACGGCCATCCTGTCTTTTACTGAATTTCCAGGATTGAACGTTTCGACTTTTGCAAGTACCAAAGCCTCTACTTCAGCAGTTACTTTATTGAGTTTAACTAAAGGTGTATTGCCGATTGTGCCTAATATATTTTCTGCGTAGCGCATTGTAATATGAATTTAAGATTGTGATTTTGTTGTAAATACTGGTGCAAAGATAGTATTTTGTTATAAAATATTCTTCTTTATGGGATTTTGCGTTCGTGATAACAGCGACATCCTTTACTTGCTTTCTTTAAGCAAGGAAAGATATAGCGGAAAGCACGATAAAACGCCCAAAAAAAACGATATGAAAAATTGTAATTATTAATAAATTAATTGAAGAAGTTCCAAATCAAACCAAATCGAATCGTGAAATCACGCGATGGATTATTGGGTGACGCATAAAAATTGTTACCCATAAGAGCAGAATTAAAATGTTCCGCTTTGAAATAAATTCTTGTTCTTTGAATTTTTGCGTTAATGAAGAAATCAAGATTAGGATGATTTCCGATTTGCTTTTCATTTTGTACAAAAAACTCTCCTATGACCGGATTGTATTCATTGGCATAGTAGCTGGAAAAGTAATTCAACGAGATACCAGTTTGCAGAAATAATGCTTTTTTGAACAAATAATTTGAATAGTAAATGGTATTACGCGTGACAATTTCAGGAACATTCAGAATTGCATCTTGTTGCTGGGTTTTTTGATATAAAATTGTGTTGTCCAAAGCAAAGTTTCCAAATTTCAGCTCTCTGCCGATTTTAAGCGACAAATAATTTATGGTTCCGTTATATTGCGCTGGCGCAACAATTTGGGATTTATCCAACTTTTGCTGGGTAGTCGATGCATCAGTAAAATATAAATGATCTTTCAAAACCGAAAACTGCAGCTCGGCATCAACCCAAGGGGAAATAGCATTTGCTTTGATTGAATTAATTTTTTCATTTTTAAAATCATTCAACCAGTTGTATTGTACAAAACTGCTTTGGTGCAAATTGTAATTATTATTTGGCAGTTTATTTATATTTTGATACTGAAATGCAAGCTGGATTTCATCATTCAGGTCATATCGCACTTTTGTATCCAAATTAGAAAGCGACTGATCAGTTACGGACCTTGAGTATAAAACTTTAGCATTCCACTTATTACGTCGGTATTCATATTGTCCACCTGCACTGTTGATTTCCTGACTAAACGAACTTGGTACCGTATTTTGATTATCAAAGATAAGAATCTTGTTGTAAAAATAATTTGATCTGAAATCATCAACAAAAAACTGAAAAGTCCCTAAAGTGGTGTTTTCATAGATAAGTCCCACTCTGTTGTACATTTTATTATAACGGGTTTGGTCATTAATCCCACTATCTAAAAATAAATTTCCAAAGCGATATACCGTCTCAGAGCCGACGGTTGATGGAACTGTTTCCTGATTGTATTCGAAAAACTTATTTTCGTAATTAAATTGGTGTGTCAGGTATAGATTATTATCTCCTTTGTTAGAATTAATTCTGAAATTATGATCCAAAAAAACTCTTTTGCCTTTTAGAAACGATTTAGCGTCATTAAAATAGACTTCAAATCTTTGTCGATTGTTATAGTTTGGATCTTCACTTTCAAAATTCTCAATGGTCGTGATTCCTCCATTTTCCTGATTCAAAATATCTTGGAAGGTATAATGAGCTTTCGCAAAATAGCGTTTGTTTTTAGTGTTGTAATTGGTGGTAAATCTAAAATTACCCGTACTGGATAATTGGTTGAGATATTCTCCTTCTGAACGCAAACCTTTATAAGCAATAGAAAAATTAAGATTTTCAGAAGTGTTTAAAGTAATAAAAGCATCAACAGACTGTCCTTTTTTTATGGTGGTTTTAAAATATAATTCGGTCACTGGAGTTGCAACTGAATAATAGCGTATTTGATTAGCTTCTAAAAAATTAAAATGTTTTGCTTTAAAACCAAATTCCGGATATGGTGAAAAATCGGTTAAGCTATATTGCAACGTATTGTAGGTTTGTCCATCATTTGCAAAAGGTAAAAGTCCAAAAATATCTTTTCGCAAATAGTTATGACTGTATTCCTTTTGAATTGTAAGAGAAGTATCGATGTAAGTTGTATCGTTATCTATACTGATTACCTTGTAAAGATCGATGGTGGCTAGTTTATTAACCGCTTTTTTTATCGAATCAGAACTAGTGTCTTTATTATTTTTACGTAAGCTATCAATCTCCTTTTTTTGAGAAAATAATAGGATTGGTAAGGCTAAAAAATAAAACAAAAATAATATTCTCATTTGGAAGGAATCTTGTTAGTAAATTTAAAAATAACGAAACAAAGGTATAGCATAAATGCCTATAAATAAAAAAACATCCAAGGAAGCGGATGTTTTTGTTATAAAAAAAAGTTACGCTATCTATTTTTTAATGAACTTGATATTGATGGTTCTGTCCGCACTAATAAATTTGACAAAATACATCCCAGAAGTCAAATCAGAAACTTTGATACTGTTTTTTTGATCATATTTAAAAATACGAAGTAATCTTCCCGTTAAATCATAAATTGCAATGTCAGAAAGATCGAAAGACGATGGTAAATCAAAAGAAAGATTTTCTTGAACAGGATTAGGATAAAATTTAATAAGATCGTTCTTGTCAAAATCTAAAGAAGATAAAGAAGTATTATCAAAACCACCGGCAATAAGAGTAAAATCTTGAGTTCCTGATAATAAAGCACCTTTGTTTGTTACTTGGATTGTATATGTTCCTGCTGGTGCATTTTCAATAAAGACTTTCTCTATGTTATCAACATTATTATCAGAACTTTGAGTAGCAGCACTGTTTAAAGAAGTAGGATCCAATTTCCAAGGAAAAAAAACAGTACCGGATTCATTTATAATTTTAAGATCTAAATTATTGACTAAGTTAGTTGTTCTGTTATCTTCTGTGATTGGTGTAACAACAGCACCCAAAGCAACAGGATCAGTCCAAGCTATAGAAACATTTAAAGCCCTTGGAGAAGAAATTGTGATCTGTTTAGTGAAAACAACTTTGTCTGTTAAACTCGTTTCTAAAATTAATGAAGTCTTTCCGTTTGAACTAATCAATTTAGCAGCTTCTTCTCCATTGGCCAGACCCCATCCGTATGAATAATCAGGTCCCATTGAAAACCCTGCTTCATCTGCGGTATGACACAACAAACCACGAGCGGTTGCAGCTTTCATAAATGTGGCATTCAAATTATTATAATGCTGCTGCAGTAACACAATTAAGCCTGTGATTGCGGGAGCGGCCATTGAAGTACCACTTAACGTTTCATAGGTATTATCATTTGGTCCGTTGCACGAATATACTCCTACTCCTTTAGCACTGATGTCTGGCTTTATCCTGCCATCATCAGTAGGGCCGTAATTACTAAACGAACTCATTGTCACGCTCCCTGGACCTGTATAATTTAAAACTGAATTAACAGCCGCAACGACAATTGTATTTTTAGATATGGTGGCTCCTGTAAGCATATCGAAACCACCTTTAGCATTTATTTGTGGGTGGTCACTATTTCGCGAATTACCTGCTGCAACAACAATTTGATAGTACGGAAAAACCTCTGAAATTTTATCAAAATCAGACGAGGTTTGATCATAATAACCAAATCTGGCACTTGCGAAAGAATTTGAAATACTATAACCATATGAGTGATTTGAGACTAAATACCCCTCACCACCAAAACTTGTCATTTCTTCAACATCACTATCCCAAAAAAAAGTTTTTGCTTTTGCTTGATATGCTAGACCTCTAGCTCTAGCAACAACACCTGATCCAATTATGGTACCAGTCACATGCGTAGAATGAGCGCTAGGAGATACTGCTCCGTCACCAAAAGAAACCTTTGACCCAGACAACTCCTGATGTGTTCCCCTAACTTTCCCGCCATCCCAAACTCCAGCAGTAATGCCATTACCAGTTAAATTAAGACCTAAAACACCGTTAGGTTGCAATGAATTTGCTCGAATGGTAGCAGCAGAAGCGTCATTTTCAATTGTGTAAAAAATAGGTACACCATCATAAATACGCTGGAGCGAACTTGTTTCCGAACCTAGCAACCTATACTGAAGCTTATAATTGTGAACTTTTCTTTTTTGCTCCTTTTGTGCTTCTGATAATTTAACAATAAAACTATTGATTTTTTCATTGTCATAGGACTGTGTAATTTTCTTTCGTTCTTCTATGGTCTGTGCAATAGAAATTTGAAAAATCAGTATGCAAAATAATATTTTTTTCATTTATAAAAATTAAGTATTGACTTTAGTATACTATTATTTATTAAAAAACTTGAAACAAAAAACCTCCCAAATGGTTAAAAAAGGGAGGTTGTTTGAAAATACTAGATTTATAAATTAGTATCCAGGATTTTGCTGTAAATTACTATTCAAATCTCTTTGAAATTGGGGAATAGGAAGTTGCCATTTAAAACTACCTGCCGGAATTGTTAGAGCAGTAGCTTCAACTTTAGTTCCGAGACCACTAGCATAATCACCCTCCACAGCATTTCTCACCATTGCTGAACCTAATCTTTTCAATGTAAAGAAACGATCCATTTCAAAAGCTAGCTCTAATCTGCGTTCCAACAAAATAGAATTTAATAACGCAGCTCCAGATTCATTTCCAGAAACGAAAGCCGAATATCTTTGTGCTCTTACTGCATCAAGGAATGCTAAACCTCCACCATTGATTCGGTACTGAGCCTCAGCCATATTTAAATACACTTCCTCTACACGCAACACTTTTATATCAACAATAGCTGGATTACCAGTTAAACGACTAAGATATTTAATAACATGATTATAAGGTATCCCATTAAAAGGACTTGTAGAGATGTATGCAGCCTTTCTAATATCGGTTGTTTGGAACAAATCAGAAAAACTCTTAGGCACAACAAACTCAGAACGAACACCACTTGCAACTGTCTGGTTATATACAACACCAGGAGTTACGCCATCGACTTGATCAATTCTAAGTTTAAACAAAACACCGGAAGAGTTTACATCTTTCCACAAATTTACAAAATTAGCTCTTGGACAAACTGTATTTCCCGCTATAGCAAGATTTCCATATTGAATAACCTTAGGAAAATCACCTAAATAAAGATACACTCGAGATAACAAAGCATAGACAGCCGACTTTGATGCTTTTCCAGAAGCAATCGCATTAGTTGTACCAATTTTATCAGCAGCTATAAGTAAATCATCTACTACTTTTTTATAAGTAGCTTCTACAGTTGGCCTTGATGGTTTAGAAAAAGGTTCAACAACATCTAAGTAATACATCCCTAAAGAAGCGTTAGCATCAGGTGCCTGAGTAGGAATTTTAGAATAAATCCTAACCAAATCAAAATTATTTAATGCTCTAATAAAACGAGCCTGTCCTTCTATATTATCTCTAGCAGCATTTTGAGGAATGATATTAATATTATCAATCACTCTAGTTGCAGTTTCGGCAGCTCTGTAGGCACTAATATAATAATTAAAATGAGAACTATTTGGCACTGAAAGCAATCTGAAACCATCTGCATTAGACTGACGTCCTTCTACTTTAAGGATTAGATTATCAGTCATCACTTCAGAATCGATAACAAACTCAGAGCCGTAACCTCCGTCACCTCCATTTTTTATCATGTAGCTGTAAGCTCCGGTTAACATATTCTCAAAATCAGCAGCGTTACGTAAAACAATGGACTCACTGATGGCATTGTAAGGTGCGAATGTGATATCTTCATCGTCGCATGAATTTAATGCGAAAGACAAAGCAACAAGGTAAATTATTTTTTTCATAATTATTTTAATTATAAATTAATTGATACTCCAAAAAGGAATGTTTGAACATTAGGATAAGAATACAATGCAAATTGTCCAGGTACTAATAAAGTTGTTTGATTCTCCGCACTACCTATTCCTACTTCAGGATCTCCATTGAACTTAGACCAAGTGAATAAATTTTGCATCTGAGTGTAAATTCTAAACTCATCTAATGGTAAATTAGGGAACGCTTTCTTTGTGAATTTATAGCCAATATTTAGATTTCTAAATCTAATATAACTTGCATCCTCAAGAAAACGATCTGATTCAAGATTAGAATTTATACCTGACAATTGTCTTGGTGCAGGTAAAGAAGCTGTAGTATTAGTTGCAGTCCAATAATCAAAAGCAGCAACAGCCTGATTTCTATTTGGTGCAGCACCATCAGCAACCATATTTTGCCACATGTAATTATACGTGTAGTTACCTTGTTTAAATACAAAGTCAGTTGAGATGTCAAAACCTTTGTAGGCAAATTGCATCCCAAAACCACCTTCATATTTTGCATAAGGGGTTTTACCAGTAAAAGCTCTGTCACCAGCACTATAAACGTCCGTTACAGTACCATCTAACTTTGTATACGTTGCACGACCATTTGTAGGATTGACACCTGCATAAGGTACAAGAAAGAAATCATCTGGTGAACGACCCACTTTATTCCATGTTAAACCTCTTGAAAGTTGATTATTAGGATCACCAGGACGGTTTAGCTCATTAATTTTTCTATCAAAAACAGCTGCATTAACATAAAAAGACAAAGTTGTATTTTCGTTTTTGATAGCAAATGCTTTCAATTCAACTTCGGCTCCTTTTGAAGTCCAGTCCCCTGCATTAATAAGTGTTGAAAATGCTGTCCCTACAGTCGTATTATCGCTGTAGATGAAATCATTTCTTTTATCTTGAAATATTGAGCTTGAGAATGTCAACCAATTATTAAAAGCAGCAGCTTCAATACCAACTTCATATTTCTCTGCTTTTTCAAACTTTAAATTATTATTTCCAACTGTACTTCCTGTTAAAACAGTTCCTATATTACCTCCATATTGACTGGTACTAAATAAACTTTGAGCTGTATAACTTCCTATACCATTAGTTGAATTTAGCTCTCCGTAAGAGGCTCTCAATTTTAAATTGTTTAGCCAAGTAACATTACTCATGAATGATTCTCTAGTAACATTCCATCCTACAGAAGCTCCTTTTGCAAATTCATATTTATTGTTACTTCCCAGTACAGATGAACCATCTCGTCTACCATACAACGAAACTAAATACTTACCATCAAAATCATAATCAACATTTGCAAACATACTTACTGTAGCATTTTCAGTTCTTCCAGTGAAAGGAACGCCAACTACTGCAGTACCTGCTGTAGGCAAATCTCCGTTTACATATCCTTTTCTAGTTAATGAGTATGACCTAAAATTTGACTTAAAATACTCATACATTACAGTAGACTCAAAGTTATGCTTATTATTGATACTGTATTTGTAACTCAAACTATTTGTCAACTGATATTCTAATGAATCCCAACCGTTATCAGTTTTTTGACCTCTAGCTGTAGGATCACCCACAATTAAATCTAAGAATGACGAAGGCTTAATAAAAGATTCACGTTGGTATCTTTCATAATTCATATTCATCTGAGTCTTGAATTTTAAATCTTTTATAATTCCTAATTCAACATACGGACGACCATACAACCTAAAGAAACGACGTTGCTCAGTATTATTAACTATTGCTTCTTGAATAGGAAAACCAGCAAGTAAACTTGTATTGTAAACCGGGTTTCCTAAAATATCATTAACTACATTTCCATTAACATCTCTGGCAAAAAAAGGCTCGTAAGGATTGTAATCATACATTGCTCTAATAGGGCTTTGTGCATTATTACGGTCTCTTGAATCATTAAATTTCTCATAAGAACCACCAATATTAAAACCAATTTTAACATTAGGATTTGCAGTATATTCACTATTATACCTTGCGGTAATTCTATTAAAACCCTTCAGTTTATCAATAATTCCTGAATCTTCAGTGTAACCAACAGACATAAAATTAGTAAACTGTTCATTACCACCTGAGTAAGAAATATTACTATTTTGAATAAATCCTTTTCTTAGCAAATCATCTTGCCAATTGTGATCGTATGACCTTAGTAATGCCACTTGAGCAGGTGTTTTACCAATAGACCCTCCTTGACCAATTAATCCTTCATATCGGATTTTTTCATCTGCATTCATCATGTCAAATGGATCCGCGATTTTTTGAGTAAAACCAAGAGAATTATTAAATTGGAATTTAGCTTTTGCATTTTTACCTTTCTTAGTAGTAATTACAACAACTCCATTTCCACCACGAACTCCATAGATAGCAGCAGAAGCACCATCTTTCAGAATCGAAACAGATTCAACGTCATTTGAACTTAAAGCGGAAGCTTCAGCCCCACTCACAAAAGCACCATCCACTACATAAATAGCCTCAGCTGTACCACCTGTAATACTGACAGCTCCACGCACAGTTACAAAGGCAGCAGCACCCGGTTTTCCATTAGCGGCAGTTACTTGTACTCCAGCTGCTTGACCTTGCAAGGCATTTTGAATAGTTAAGGCAGGAGACTGCTTAGCAATTTCGTCTGCTGAAACCGTTGAAATAGAAGATGATAATTTTCTTGAATCTCTAGAATAATATCCTAAATTTGTTTGAACAATTACCTCATTCAAACTTACTCCATCTTGCATAGCAACATTTAAATTGTTTGACGAACCAACTGTTTTTGAAGTTTCAGTCATTCCAACAAAAGAAAAAACTAATACGTCTCCAGTTTTTGCTCTGATAGAATATTTTCCATCTAAATCTGTTTGAACTCCTGCCTTGGAACCTTTTACCGAAACATTCACACCAGGTAAAGGGCCCGTTGCATCAGAAACTACTCCAGATACCGTTTTCTCCTGAGCAAACGATAACTGCATCGATAACGCTAAAAATAGCGTGATAATCCATTTGTACTTTGATCTCATATTAATTTATTAAATTAGTTATTCGACAAAAATCATAATAATTTCTTAAAGAAACAAATTTATTTTACAAATAACGAAACGAACATTTGTTAAAGTTTCTACTCAAAATAATAGATTACCTCATTATTTTTTGACATTTACTACATATCATGTGCTTATAAGACTTCTCAAAGCTATATTTTTGTCAAAATTAATTTAATGTTAAGCCCCTTCTTTTTAACACCACATTTAGAAACAGGAACTGACGAAGCTGGTCGAGGTTGCCTTGCTGGGCCTGTTACTGCAGCCGCCGTAATATTACCATCTGATTTCCAAAATGAGTTTTTAAATGACAGCAAGCAGTTATCTGAAAAAGTTAGAGAAAAATTAAGACCTATTATAGAACAGCAGTGCATTTCATTTGCGGTAACACATTTAGAGCCTTTAATTATTGATGAAATCAATATTTTAAACGCATCTATAAAAGCGATGCAAGAAAGCATTTTAAAATTAGATCCAAAACCTGTTCATATTATAGTCGACGGAAACAGTCCATTCATACCCAAAGGAGGAATTAAAAACCGTGGAGGGAAAATTTTCACTGATGCGGAAATTGAAATTCTAAATTCAATTCCTAATACCAGTATCATAAAGGGAGATTCAAAATTTATGAGTATTGCTGCCGCTTCCGTATTAGCTAAGACTTACAGAGATGAGTATATGAACCGGATACATGAAGAATTCCCGATGTATAATTGGAAACAAAACAAAGGATATCCCACCAAAGAACACCGTGAAGCAATTCGGAAATTTGGGACCACTAAATACCACCGAATGACATTTCGATTGATACCAGAACAATTAAAATTAGAAATTTAGATTTTTAATTGCTGTTTAACGATTTCAGATTTCTCAAAAGTCGCTTCAAAAAGAATGGAGAAATGTTTCAGGATTTTTTCTTTCACTTCTGTTTCATTTACTCTTTCAACGCCAAGTTCTACGTTTAAAGAGGTTACGGCTTTGCCACGAATCCCGCACGGAATAATATTGTCAAAATAACCCAAATCAGCATTCACGTTTAGCGCAAATCCATGCATCGTTACCCAACGGGACGCGCGAACGCCCATAGCGCAAATTTTTCTGGCAAATGGAGTTCCTGCACCCAACCAGACTCCGGTTTCGCCTTCACTTCTGCCGCAAACTATTCCATATTCCTGAAGGGTAAGAATAATAGCTTCTTCCAGAAAACGCAAGTATTTATGAATATCAGTAAAGAAATTTTCTAAGTCAATAATTGGATAACCTACAATTTGTCCTGGCCCGTGGTAGGTAATATCACCGCCACGATTGATTTTATAGAAAGTCGCTCCTTTGGCTTCGAGTTGTTTTTCAGATAAGAGCAAATTGCTTAAATCTCCACTTTTCCCCAAAGTATAAACATGAGGGTGCTCCACAAAAAGAAAGTAATTGGGCGTTTCCAAATTAGTTTCTTCTCTCCTATTTTTAATTTTTAAGTCAACGATTCCTTTAAACAATTCTTCTTGGTATTCCCAAGTTTCTTTATAATCTTTACTTCTTAAATCTTTAAGTTGGATGATTTTGTTCATTTTTTTTTTGAGATGCCAAAGGTTTTAAGAAACAAAGGTACAAAGGTTTGAAATATGAATTTTGAAAAGTAGATCACAATTTATATGACAAGAACAATAAATGGATATTAATAACCTATTTTCATAGAACTATTAATATCCATTTATTACTCCATGGAATCGAGCAAAAAGGTGTTAGGACTTCCTTTCCAGTTTGTACTTACTGCAATAAACAATTAAATAATTTATAATTTTTTACCCATAACCATCTCTGGTTTAAGGATCACTTTTGTCCATCCATTGTCACGGGCATCAAAATGTTTGTATGCATCAGGAGCCTCGTCTAATGAAAGTTCATGCGAAACAATTAATGATGGTTTTGCTTTACCCACAGAAATCAATGTAGAAAGTTGGCGGTTATACGATTTTACATTCGCCTGTCCCGTGGCAATTTTTTGCCCTTTCATCCAAAACTGACCAAAGTCAAAATCCATGTGTCCTTCTTTTTGTAACTCTTCTTTAGATTTCGGGTCTTTTGGCACAAAAACCCCTACGACTCCGATACAACCTGTTGCTTTTACGGCTTGGACGAGTTCGTTCATCGTTATATTAGAATGCTCCGTACCATGTTTGTCACAACATTGATAACCGACACATTCGCAACCTTTATCCGCACCCATTCCTTTGGTTAGTTCCAGCACTTGTTCCACAGCAGAACCTTTCGAAAAATCAATTGCAATAGCACCCAGTTCTTCAGCAAGTTTCAACCGGTCAGGATGATTATCAACCACCATTATTTGGCTAGCGCCTTTTATACTTGCTGAATGTGCCGCCATAAGTCCTACTGGACCTGCGCCATAGATAACTACTGAATCACCAGGTTGTACACATGCCAATTCCGTGGCGTGATATCCAGTAGGGAAAATATCCGATAACATTACATAGTCATTTTCCTTTTCAACAGCGTCTTCCGGTAATTTGAGACAATTAAAATCGCCATGAGGAACGCGCAAATATTCAGCCTGCCCGCCACTAAAAGGCCCCATTCCGGCAAAACCATAAGCAGCACCTGCAAATCCTGGGTTCATTGTAAGGCAATAACCTGTTAAACCACTTTCGCAATTGCGGCAATGACCGCATCCAATATTAAATGGAAGACAAACCATATCCCCAATTTTAATTTGAGTTACGGCTTTGCCCACTTCCACAACTCTACCCATGTTCTCATGTCCAAATATCCTTCCGGATTCCATATCGGTGCGGCCTTGGTACATGTGCAAATCCGACCCACAAATATTAGTTGCGGTTATTTTTACCAATACATCCGTCGGTTGCTCAATTACGGCATCCGGCATTTCTGTGACCCTTACATCGAGCGGGCCGTAATAAACAATTGCTTTCATACTATCTATATTTAAATCGTTATACTTATTGATTAAGGTATTTATTCCTTTTCATTTCAATACATTTTTGGAATTTAATAAAAATTTAAAGATATAGTTATTTTTTTAAGTTATTGTAAATCAATTAGTTAATATAGTGTTATAGTTTTAGGAAGCGAAAATATGAGTGAAAATAAATGGGATCTTTTAATGGTTCCTTTTTTATAAGAAAGTACAGTACTAATATTACTCTAAAAGCACCTCTAACGAAGTGATTTCAGGATTTTGTAAACAATCAGTTAAAGAAAATTGTAGTTCCAAGGATTTGCGGTCTTCACTAATATTTGCTTTTGAATTTGAAACCGATTTTATTTTTTTTGGAAAATAATATTTTAAAACATAGTCTTGCGTAATTTTGAATTTAGAAACTTGCGATTTATAATTTTCAATCTTGCCTTGCTGTTTTTTTAATTCAATTCCATCTGTAATTTTGACTATCCTATTAAAAACACTTCCGTTAAAAGTGTAGTTCACACTGTAATAATGCTCCTCGGCAACCAATGCATAATTATTTTCTATATCATCTGCGTATTCTTCGGTTTTGTGTAAATCGGCAACCTCCTCTATTTTAGTAAAATTCTGAGTG
The DNA here is from genome assembly GCF_049896585.1 of Flavobacterium sp. DSR2-3-3. Classification (NCBI taxonomy): domain Bacteria; kingdom Pseudomonadati; phylum Bacteroidota; class Flavobacteriia; order Flavobacteriales; family Flavobacteriaceae; genus Flavobacterium; species Flavobacterium sp. DSR2-3-3. The sequence continues at coordinate 48,418 of NZ_JAFCUP010000012.1, read as the reverse complement.
ATTGTTGTGCGAAATTCTTTCTCAAAAGAACTTTTCTTGACATGCACTTTTACAGTATTAAATTTTTCAAAAATGGCTTTTTCAAAAGCTGGCAATCTGGAAAACGTTTCGGAATGTTTTGTTATCAAATCCTTAAAAACATAAGTAGTATCCTTAAAAACATCTTCTTTGGAATATTCCTCTCCCACCAATTGCATGTAACTTTGTTCCTCACGCAGTTTGCTAATTTCTATATTCCCGGTTCCGTCCTGGTTTAAATGCATGGTTTCTGTGACTTGGCAATTTGTTAAGAATACTGATAATAATAATGTGATGTATTTTTTCATTGGATTTTTGCGAAATGATTTGATTTCAAATATACATGATTTGTACTATTTTTCATGTTTTTTTGAAAAATAAAAGTCGTTGCATAGCCCCGATAACAGCGGCATCCTTTTTTTCTTGTTTTTTTCGAACAAGAAAAAAAGATAGAGCGAATAGCGGGACAAATCGTCTTGAAAAAACGAAATATTGTGCTTCAAAAAACGATACATTTTAAACTTTAAATTTAAAAACTTATATAGTATCTTTGCGCTCTTAAAATCAGAATAAAATGGCATTATCCGAACAAGAAATATTACGTAGAGAAGCACTTACCGAATTACGCAATTTAGGCATTGAGCCTTATCCGGCAGCTGAATTCATTACAACTGCCTATTCCAGCGAAATCTTAGCCAATTTCGAAAAGTACGAGGGAAAAGAAGTTGTTTTAGCAGGACGTTTGATGGGGAAGCGTATCATGGGAAAGGCGTCATTTGCGGAATTGAAAGATGCTGAAGGACGTATTCAAATCTATGTTTCGAGAGATGACATTTCGACTGATGAAGAGAAGACAATGTACAATGTAGTTTTCAAAAAACTATTAGATATTGGTGATTTTATTGGGATTCGCGGAACGGTTTTCAAAACACAAGTTGGTGAAATCTCAGTTCATGTTTATGGATTGACGGTTTTGGCAAAAGCCTTAAAACCACTTCCTGTGGTAAAAACGGATGCTGATGGGAAAACGTACGATGCTTTTGCTGATCCCGAACAAAGATACCGTCGTCGTTACGTGGATTTAACCGTAAACGATTACGTGAAGGAAACGTTTATCAAAAGAACTAAATTGTTCAATGCAATGCGTTCTTTCTTTAATGACAAAGGATATCTTGAGGTAGAAACGCCTGTTTTACAACCAATTCCTGGTGGTGCTGCGGCGCGTCCATTTATCACGCACCACAACGCGCTTGACATGCCTCTGTACATGCGTATTGCCAATGAATTATACTTAAAAAGATTGATTGTTGGTGGTTTTGATGGAGTGTATGAGTTTTCGAAAAACTTCCGTAACGAAGGAATGGACCGAACTCATAACCCAGAGTTTACCGCCATGGAAATATATGTAGCTTACAAAGACTACAACTGGATGATGAAATTCACTGAAAACTTGTTGGAACATTGCGCCATAAGTGTAAACGGAACTTCAGAAGCGACTTTTGGGGAACACACTGTGAACTTCAAAGCGCCTTATGCTAGAGTTACAATGACTGATTCTATCAAACAATTTACTGGTTTTGATATTTCAGGAAAAAGTGAAGTTGAATTATTTGATGCAGCAACAGGAATGGGTATTATTGTGGATGCAACCATGGGTAAAGGGAAATTGATTGATGAAATCTTCGGTGCTAAATGCGAAGGAAATTATATTCAACCAACTTTTATTACTGATTATCCAAAAGAAATGTCTCCGCTGTGCAAACAACACCGTGATAATCCGGAATTAACGGAACGTTTTGAATTAATGGTTTGTGGTAAAGAAGTAGCGAACGCTTATTCTGAATTGAATGACCCGATTGACCAAAGAGAACGTTTTGAAGAGCAGATGAGATTATCTGAAAAAGGAGATGATGAAGCTACTGGAATTATCGATGAAGATTTCTTGAGAGCGTTAGAATATGGAATGCCACCAACTTCCGGATTAGGAATTGGAATGGACCGTTTGATGATGTTCCTGACCAATAATGCTTCTATTCAAGAAGTATTGTTGTTTCCACAAATGCGACCAGAGAAAAAACAGGTGAAAATTGAATTGGAAGAGGATGAAAAATTAATTGTCACGCTGTTACAAGAAAATGAAAACCAAATGGAGTTCGGTCTGCTAAAAATCAAATCAGAATTAAGTGGTAAAAAATGGGACAAAGCCATGAAAAATTTATCTTCTTTAGGATTGACCGAAGTTGTCGTAAATGGTGATGTAAAAGCTTGTAGATTGAAAGAATAAGTTTATTCGAAAAATATATTTGTAAAAAGGAGCTTCAACTGGAGCTCCTTTTTTTTATAGAATATTATCTTTATATTTGAGTAAAATTAATCGAGATGGAAAATCTAATTTCACGAATTACAATAAACCCCGATGTTTGCCACGGAAAGCCAACCGTAAGAAATATGAGATGGCCCGTGGAAGTAATATTAGATATGTTAGGTTCTGGTATGGAAACCAGTGAAATCTTAGACGATCATCCTGAATTAGAGAGAGAAGATATTTTAGCATCGTTATATTATGCGAAATTATCGATTTCAGGAGATATTCTAAAAGAAGTAAGTTAATGAAATTTCTATGTGATGTACATATTTCAATTAAACTTACAAAACACATCAACAATCAAGGATTTGAATGCACTCATATCAATACTATTTTAGATAAATGGTTTACAACAGATAGTACTATTGCTAAATTTTCCGACCTAAACGATTTTATATTAATCACGAAAGATTTTGATTTTAAAAACTCGTTCCTAGTACAAAAAAGTCCAAAAAAATTAATAAAGATAAATTTAGGCAATATCTCAAATGCTCAATTAATTAAGGTCTTTGATAATTTTATCAGTGAAATAGAAACGATTAACAAAACCCATAATCAATACATGATTGAAATTGACAGCCATTTTATCAAGGTGACCACTATTTAATAAACTGATGCAAAACTTAAAAAATTGTCTAATTTGAACTTTTTGTAGTTTTTTTGAAATTTGGTTTGATAGTTTGGTGATTCATTCTTAAAAAAAACACGAAAAAAGGAGCTTCAATTGAAGCTCCTTTTTTGTTCCAAACTATAAATCTGATACTTTCTAAAACCCAAAACTAATATTCAAAAAGAAACTCCTTCCTTTACGAGGAATATTGTTCCAATCTGAAAAAGTAGAATAATATGTATCTAAAACATTCTCTACTCCTGCTTTTACATTCCATTTGCATTTATCAATCTGAAATGAATAACTCGATGCAAAATTTAAAATAGCATAATCCGGCGTTCTGTCTTCTCCGTAAAAAGGACTAAATTGTGTTTGAACTGCATTTCCCTGAACCGCGATTTCAGAAGAGAATTTATTTAGTCTATAGATCAAAGTTGACGAATACCGCAACGGGCTTATAAAAGGTAAATTCTCTTTTTTATAATCCTGTCCATAGCTGTAAACCAATTGCCCTGACCACTTAAGGTTCGTGTCAAATTGGTATTCAATATTCAAATCAGTATTAAAAATAGTAGCATAATCCAGTGCTGTGTAGATTTTTATTCCGCTTGCGCCAATAGTCATCGGAATCAAATTCTCAGCTGGTTTACCAACAATATAATTTGAGATGTGAAAATAGGAAGACGAGATTTTAGTGCTGATTTTTTTGGTTTTGTAACCAAAAAAAGCATTCGCTTCTGCTGATTTTTCGTTACTTAATTCCGGGTTTCCAATATAATCGTATCTATCAAAACTATTGAATAAATAAAATCCATAGCCCTCAGAAACAGATGGAGCACGCTCACCATAAGCAAGTCCAAATCCGTATTGATATCCATTTTTATCGTATGCATAATTTGAAGAAATGCTTTTTAAAATTCTATTTTTACCTTCTTTCATATTTGGATAAAAAATCTGCAAACTTTCCAGTCCCAACACATCGGCAACTTTATTAAAATGATTCGCAACGCTAGCTGAAAACCTCAAACTGGATTGACTGTTCAAAATTACATTATCTTCCAGAAACACCGCATTATAAAGTGTTCGCACATCCGGCCAGGTAAACATAAACATCAAACTTTCTTTTGGATCGCTCGGATACATCGTCATTTCAGCAATGGAACGGTTGTAAAACGAATTTAAATCGACCAGAAAATGATGGCTTTTAAAAACTCCTTTAACTTTTGAATAGAATCCGTACGTATCGCTCCAACCCGGCATATCCATGCGAATTGGTACAAAAGGTCGTTTGGTGTCATCCATTATGTGTGTAATCGTGTTGTAATAAATTTTGGTTTCCCAATTTTCAATTTTTGATGACTTTGGTACATATTCAAATTTCAATGAAGTGATTAAAGCTTCCGCCAAAGAAACATCCATCGGAAGTGCCGGATACCCCACATCAGTTGCTTTATCATAGATTAATGAAGCTTCCAACATTTTATTTCCATCAAAAGAAAAACCAGAAGTGGCAGAAATATTATATTTTCTAAACTGTGAATACAAAACTTCTTGATTGTTTCCTGCTGAATAATTTTCGGCATCGCGATACATGAAATCAGTATCAATATAAAAACGATTGTTTGCGTAATTGACTGCCGATCCAATAATTTTTTGATTGCCGTTACTTTCAAAACCGGAATGCAATGAAACATCCCAACCGGAATTCATAAATCTGCTGCGATTTCTTTTTAAATCAATAGCTCCGCCAATGGTTGCTCCATGACAACCGCCCAGCTGTCCCGATGTGATTGTGGCTTCCGATAAATTGGAAACCTCAACATAAGACGTTATCGGGTCCATTTTGTCCGTACAAGCCCCAAAAACGCGCATTCCGTCGATAGTAATCAACGTTCTTTCGGTAGCCATACTATTAATAATTGGCTCCCATGCGTAACCGCCTCTTTTAATCATTCCAACTTTTCCAGACTGTTGCAAATACTCCTCCACCGTAGCCAGAGGTTTGGTTTGTTTTTGATATAATTGGGTTTTTTTTCCAATGACAATCACTTCATTTAGTTTTTTTGCAACGACCGTATCTGTAACTTGGTCTTGTGCATAGAGAGTTATCGAAGTGAAACATAAGAGTACAAAACCGTATAATTTCTTTTTCATCATAGAAAAATTAAAAAAAAGGCCAAAAGAACAGCTGTAATTACATTTGGTTTTTTTGACCCTTTTTAGTTAAAAAAATGGAATAGAATTAAAATTCTATCTCAAAGTAAATACTGCTTGCTGGAACTAAATCCGTAATGGTTTCGCCTTTCAAAACAACGTCAGATGCGGTCAAAAGCTGCAAGTCAATTTTCCATAAACCGGTCATGGTCAATGATAATTTTCCATGATATAATTTGTCCAAAGTAGACTGCGTTAAATCAACATTGTTTGGAGAACCATGATTCCCCATGCTTGGCATTCTTGGATCAATTTTAACTTTAAAATTATCAACTACTGGAAAACTCATCATCGATTCCATTTTATAAACACCAACGGTAATATCGTTCAGCGCCACTTTTGGATGATGTGGTTCAATGTAAGCCACAATATATTTTACATTATCAGAACCTGTAAAAGTAGTCACTCTTTGTTTAGCAGAAGCCGGAACATCAATTACTGAAGTTGCCGTATAAGCGGCTCCATTAATCGTATAATCAATTTTTAAATCCCAATATTCCGTGGCGTTTTGAGGCATTTGAAAAACAATATTTCCTTTGTATAAAGTTCCATCAGCCGTTATTTTTTCCACTCCCGATTTTGGACAAGAATGCGTCATCATAGTCATGTGCATCAATGGAATCCAACTAACAGTCGCATTTTTTTCATAATTGCCACTTGTTTTGTCTTTAATTCTTAAACTGATTTCGTTATAACCTTGTTCTAAAGCTCCCGAATGAGCGTACAATTCGATAGTATGGGTCGTGTTTGTTATTTCTTTGAATTTGGTCAGTTCTGCCAATTCATTTACGGCCGGAGTTTCGCTGTCTGAAGAACAGGAGGGAAAAGCAAGTATTACAGCCATTACAGCCAGTATATTTTTTAATTGAAATTTCATTTCTTTAGATTTTATTTTAAATATTAGGTATTGATTTGCAGGCCATTTTTGGATTATTTATTTCCAAAAAAAGCAAGCAGAATCTCATCCGTTGCGGAAAACGGATTAATAAAAGCACATTACATGCCTAAAAAATTTAAGAAATGAAAGTGGGTGGGTGAAATACAGAAGCAATATTCAAGTAAAAGTATAAATTAGAATAGTACTGGTTTGTTTTTTCTTTGGTACCAAAACAAACGGGTACAATTTCGAAAGATTTGATTTCCTCAAAAATGAGTACATCAAGTATTGGAGTAGTTCCTTTTTTATCTGAAGAAAGCGGTTTTTTACCATCAGAAGCCTTAGCCAATTCTTTCATCAAATGACATTTCCCGTTACATTGCATTTTAGGTTTATCCCTGTTGATACAAAGTACTTTTGAAATATATTCATAATTGACAACATACTCTAAAACCGGAAGAATCGGCTTTACAAGCATGATTAATACAATTATGAATATGCTTTTTTTCACAGTGCAAAAGTAATATGTTTTTTAAATTCTACAGCGATTAAACAAATCAGTTACAAAAGAATATTTTTAGAATTTATTTTTAAAAATCTCTGATTATTTATATGCTTACCCAGAGGAAATACACATTATAATCCTTAGTTGCTTATTCACCAAAATTCATGAAAACTTATACCTAAGAACACGAAACGAGATAACTAATTCTCGTTTTAATCGCGATATCAGCATTATTTTAAACTAAATAATCTAGGACTAAATGAGACCATTACCCAAGCCCAATTATTGGTATTGGCGGCATCAGTAACATTTTTTAATCTTTCTAAAGTTCCAGAACCAAACATTTGAGAGTATCCCGCTGAAGCCACAATATCCTTCTGAATGATGTAACTGGCAGTAAAATCGAGTTCTGTTCCTAAATAGCTGTCCATTTCATTATTGGAAGCATCCAAAACAGTATTCGGCGCGTTAAAAACATGTGGCATCAACGTAAATTGCCATTTATTTGACATATAATTTAACTTTAAATAGGCATCTTGCAATCCCACACTATTTTGATGATTTCCTACATAAAAATAATCCATGAAGCCATTAAAACCATGATTGGTTCCAAAAATTGGGTTAAACGATTTTATGTCGGAACTGTTATCGTTTTGGTTTTTACCCGAAAGATATTCATATCCTAATCCCGCTTTGAATGTATTGGTCACCGCATAACCAACAAACGCTCCTGCATACCAGGCGTTAACCTTTTTACCGGCGCTTTTTCCAGTTTGTCCGTAAGCACCAAAATTAGTATCCCATTTTTTTTCCTTGAAAGAAAGATACGTACCAAAAGTTTGTTTGTAATCTGTTTCTAAATTGCCAATGGATTTTTCAAATTGATATCCGGTATTTAACAGCAGCAAACTCAAATTTAATTTGCTAAACTGGGTATGATACCATGCATATTGCAAGTTTTTGTAGTTCGTCGTGTAAGCGATTTTCGGCTCCAATAAATTTTCTGCATTGGCATTCAAAGCAAAACCTAAATCCAATTGATGATTCTTAGGATGAAATGTAATTACTGCAGCATCATGACTTTGTCCTTGTTGCGCCCAATCGATTTCTCCAAAAATACGCTGATTGTCATACGAAATCACTTGGCGGCCTATACGTGCATTCCATTTGGTATCAAAATCATATTGCGCCCAAGCTTCAAATAAAGCAATTCCGTTTTTATCAACCGATGTTGTTGTCGCCACATCTCCCCAGGTACGAATGTTCTGAAAAGTCAATTTGGTTTTTAATTTTTCTTGCTTGTAATTAAAATTTAATCGGGAACGTTGCGATACAAATGAGGTTGCTATTTCGCCGTTTGGCATAGGGCTTTTAAAACCGTTTCGGTATTCATAACGCGGTCTCAGTTGCAGATTTACATCCAACTCTTGGGCATAAGTTCCCATGCTTACCATTCCTAAAAATGACAAACCAATTATTTTAAATAGTTTCATGTTTAATTTATTTTTTGAGCTTCCTCAGTAATGTTTTGAATGGTTTGGTCTGAATTGACACCTAAACCTTCTTGCTGATAGGCTAATTCGCCGTCAGCATTGAATACAGTTATGATATTGGAATGGGAGAATTCCAATGGCGCTATTTTTTTATAATTCACAGCTAAAACTGCTGCAAATTCTCTTGTATTTTCTTCTGATGAGCGCAAGAAAACCCATTGTGGGCCGTCCATTTTATTTTCAATTGCAAATGCTTTCAAACGTTTGGGCGTATCTACAGCTGGATCGATACTCACTAAAACCAATGTCACATTATCCTTTAGGTTATTCGGCAATTTTTGTTCAATGTTACGCATGTCAGCCACTAATCTTGGGCAAGCAGACTTACAAGAAGTGTAAATCATTACCATAACCAGCACTTTTCCTTTCAAATTTTTCATTTCTAGATTTTCACCTTCTTCATTGGTCCATTTTGAAGGAAGATTATAAATGGATAAATCCGAAATAGGTTTGTCTATTGTTTCTACTTTTGATTTATTTACACAGGATTGAAGTGATAAAAGAATTAAAACCAATCCTAAAAAAAGCGTTTTACAAGTATTTTTTTTAATTTTCATTTTTGAAAGATTTACCTATTCTGATAAGCTGGGGTTATGACTATTTGATTTCATTTCTGTTGTCATTTGAGTTGATATTGAGCGCTACTTTTTATCTATCGCACATCGAAAACCGAGGTTTTTAGTAGTAAATCGTGCTTTAAGACTTCCTCTAAAAGCATAACGCATAAAAGCGGCATAATTCATTAAATCTGTTGCGTTGACAGAACCGCTTCCGCAAAATAGATTCCGATCCGTATCCTTATCTTTTCTGGATTCCCCGGAAAGAAAAACACTGTTGAAATCGGCTGTCCACTCCCAAACTAATCCATGCATATCATAAACGCCCCAATAATTTTTGAAAGTACGACCTACCGGATTTGCATAGGTTTTTGGCTTTTCATACCACGACAAAATGTAATTATTAAAGTTTTCTTTGGTACGTGCGTCAATTCTTTTCTCATCGGCCATGGCAACATATTCCCATTCGTCCATAGTCGGTAATCGTTTTCCTTGACACTCACAATATTTTTTGGCTGTAAACCAAGAAATATTCGTTACCGGAGCAGTACTTAAATTGGCAGAGCCATAATTAAAATCACTTTCCCAATGCGACAAATAGCTTTTATCGGCAAAAACACCTTTCATTCTGGAGCGACTGTTTTCTGGATATTTCTTTAAAAATTCCAAAAACTGGGCATTGGTCACCGGATAAATGTCAAGTTTAAAAGCTTCAACTTGCACTGGTTTTTTACTTGTAGCTCCATAAAGAGGGACAAAAGTCCCTCTTTCAATAGAAGCCATTTTAACAACTTGAGACGATAGCGATGCTGTAATAAGAAACAAAAATAGTGGCAAAAATTTTTTCAAATTTAACATGGCTAATTTCTTTTAAGTTGTACGAATTATTTTCTTTGGGCTTTTACCATTGCTGGTGTAACCTTGGTTTTATTATTTCCCCAACTGGCGTAAACATACGTCATGGCATCTGCTATCTGTTGATCGCTTAATGCTTGTGCGGGCATGGCGCTATTAAATTTTTTACCATTTACAGTAATCGGTCCCTTTAATCCTTTTACGACTCCTTTTATGGCGCGATTCACATCTTTATTTAAGTAATCTGATTTCGCTAAAGGAGGGAAAGCACCCGGAATTCCTTGCCCGGCAGCTTGGTGACAAGCGATACACGTTTTCGCATAGATTCCTTTTCCTTTATCAGCGCTTTGACTGTATCCTTGTAAAGCCAGTCCCATCATTCCGATGCATAAAATATACTTTTTCATTTTATTGTAATTAAAGTTAAATACTTATTTCAATTTGGATTAATTCCCATTTTTATTCATGAATATCTTTTACTTTTGGCGCCACTTTTCCTCTCAATGTTTTAACCATTGCCGGCGTTACAACCGTTTTATTATTTCCCCAACTATCGTAGACATAAGTCAACACACTAGCTACTTCATCGTCGGTCAAATTTTGACTGGTCATAACATTATTGAATTTTTTACCATTTACAGTAACTTCTCCGCTCAGTCCGTGTAAAACCGCATTTATTGCTCTATCAGAATTAGCGTTTAAGAAATCTGATTTGGCTAAAGGAGGAAACGCGTTCGGAATTCCTTGCCCTTCTGATTGGTGACAGGCGAGACAGGTTCTTCCGTATAATTGTTTCCCTGCTTTTATATGTTCGGCTACAGTTTTTACCGCAACACTTTTAGTTGCTCCTTTTACTTTTGGCATATTTTGTATCGTACCACCCTCTGGTAAATAAATTCCTTCTTGAGTAGTTCCGGAATAGACGTTTTTAGTATCATCTCCTTCTACTTTTAACATTCCTAACGCCCCTTTGTTGAAAGCTCTAAAAATAGAGTGATCTACCAGAATAAATGTACCGGGAACTTCAACTTTAAATTCAACTATTGCAGCGCCACCGGCTGGTATCAAAGTTGTTTGGACATTTTTGTTAATCAAATCCCCACCTTCTACATGAACTTTGTCAAATATTTCACCAATTGCATGAAACGAAGAGACTAAGTTAGGTCCACCGTTACCCATATAAATACGTACTGTTTCCCCTTTTTTGGCTGTTAAGGCTTTATCTCCTGTTAATGCCCCTACTTTTCCATTAAACACAACGTAATCAGGTTGTTCTTTAATCGCTTTATTCATATCAAATGGTTGAGAGCCTTGTTCTCCATAATTTCCTTTGGTATAAAAATCGCCTTGCATGATGTAGTATTCTTTGTCAACTGGAGGCAAACCACCTTCAGGTTCCACTAAAATCAAACCATACATACCGTTTGCAATGTGCATTCCAACGGGAGCTGTGGCACAATGGTAGACATACAAGCCAGGATTCAACGTTTTGAAATTGAATACTTTTTCATGTCCCGGTGCCACTAATGAAGATGTTGCTCCTCCACCTGGTCCAGTTACCGCATGTAAATCAATATTATGTGGCATTTTATTATCGGGGTGATTTTTTAAATGAAATTCTACCTCATCACCAACTCGAGTTCTTATAAAACTTCCAGGAACTGATCCTCCAAACGTCCAATAGGTATATTTAACACCATCTACCATTTCGCCCTCTTGTTCTTTAATTTCCATGTTCACAACCAATTTCGTAGCGGCACGATCGCCCACTGGTTTAGGAACAAAAGGAGGTGCCGTCAGTTCTGCTGTCTTTTGACCATCTATCGTAATACTTTCATAATATTTTGAGTCTTTTTCCTCATTTTTAGAACAAGAATACAGACCAAGGGCTACAAAAAAAGCAATGGCCAATACCCTACTCTGTTTGTTGAAATTAAATGTAATTTCCATAATAATTTAGGTGTTAAATTAAGCGTTATTTTATAGTGTAAAAATAAAAGATAACTTTATCCTTTATCATGACATTTGTCATGTATTTAACTTTTATTTAAGAAATGTTTCTACAAAATAATACCTAAAACAATCAATCCTAAAACTGAAATTAAACTCACTTTCCAAAAAGCATTTGCCTTTTTAAGTTCCATGAATTTGAAAGAAATCAAGAGAAATTTCACTGCTGATAAGCCTATAATTAAAATAATAGTAAGGCGAGAAACAGACATTGAATTCGAAATCAAAGCGGTCGAAGCCGTCAATAAGATCAGTAACCCATACGTGATAAAAAGTGTTTTTTTCATTTTCTAAAAAATTAAGTAGAGAACAGGAAACAAAAGAAGCCAGATTAAATCGCACATGTGCCAGAAAGCGGCGCAAGCCTCGATGTCTTCAACTCCTGTATCCGATTTTTTTTTCATCATTCCATAGTTGGTCCAGATTAAAATAACCAAACCCATAATTACATGAATAAGATGAAAAGCGGTTAGCAACCAATAAAAAGTAAAAAAAACGTTGGTTTCCGGTGTAATATCAGCTTCAATTTTATGGTAATACTCAACGCTTTTTAGTATTAAAAATAACAGTCCGCCAAGCATGGTTAATTTAAAATATAAAGAGGACTTTTTTAAGTTATTCTCTTTAAACTCATGAACAGCATTGGCCATAAAAAAACCACTTGTAAACAAAAAAACAGTATTAATTGCTCCTAAAGTACTGTTGAGTTGCAACCGTGACTGATGAAACAATTCAGGTTGCTCTTTTCCATAATAAACAAATACCACAAGTGCCATCCCGAAGGTAAGAAGTTCCAGAAAAATAATAATCCACATCAAAATACCTCCTGGAGGGTAGTAGATGTTTTTGTAATCAATTTTGTGTGTGTTCATTTTAATCTGTATTTAAATATAATTTAATCCCAGTCCAACAATCGTTTTTCGCCTTCTATTTTCTTGATATCAGTAATATCCTGTGACATTTCGATAACGCCTTTATAATTTTTATCAGCATCCCTTACCGCGAAATAGTTAATGTAAATAAGACGTTCTTTATAATTAATCCAAAATGAGGATTCGTTTTTTGTTCCTTTTCTAAATTCGTCCAGAATTTTAAGAACGGTTCCTACACTTTTTGGTGGATGGCAAAACTTGACTTCACGACCAATAATACCGGCACTTCTTGGAAATACGCGTTCTTCTCCCCGATTATAGAAAATCACTTTGTCGTTTTCATCAACATAAGTCAAATCTAACGGCATCGTTTTAAAAAGTAAATTCACCTGCTCCACCGTCATATATCCTTCATCGTAATGAGCCGTATTTTCGAGCGAAAAAGACATTTCTCTTTTGGTATAATCTTCACTTGGGTGAATGTATTCTTGTTTTGGATAAGGAGCAGGAGCTTCTGGCAGCATCCAGCCAATTTCTTCTTCGCCTTTGCGCATTTCAATCCAGTCGGCTTCAGTAAGCAGTTCTAAGGCATTTGGAAACAAAACCGCTTCTTCCATTTGCATCAATCGGTCGATTCCATTCACCAAAAAGGGAGTATTGATACTAATTTTTTCTGGATTATTCATTTTAAGATAGTACTGAATTAAACGGAATTGCTCTCTTAAATTATCATGAAAGGACCACATTCCCTGAGAAGGACCGTTCCATTCTTTTTTTTCTAAAAACGGAAAAAGCTGATTTTCCTTACGGGCAAATCGTTTCTCGATGGTATGAAGCTGATTGAATATATTAGTATATTTCTGCAAATCATCCTCAGGATTTACAGCTGATAATTCTTCTAAAAGTGCCTGAATAATTTCCTTTTCCTGAAAGTAAATCTGAACCGGATGTCCTTCGGGAAGTATTGTGGTATTTGAAATATCGTTCATTATAGTATTTATTTTTGATGTTTAATTTTTTCGTACAATTGCACTAAGGATCGCAATAGTTCTACTGGTGTAGTTAGAATTTGATAATGATTTTGCCCGAACATTTGCGGCAGATAATATTTTGCCTGAGCTTCAATAGCCAAAGCATAGGAATTAATATTCCTGTTGTTGAGTTCCCGAAGTGCTTGTTTCACATCATTGATGCCGTATTTTCCTTCGTATTTATCGTAATCATTGGGTTTTCCGTCAGAAATCAGGATGACCCATTTATTTTTTGTGTTTCTTTTATCAAGTCTTGCGCCGGCGTGACGTAAAGCGGCTCCAATTCTGGTGTAGCCATTCGGTTCCATCGCTCCAATTTTATGTTTGGCGATGTTCCAGTTTTCATCAAAATCCTTTACCGTTAAATAGGTCGAAAAATTGCGGGTTTTGGAGTAAAAACTGTCAATGGAAAAATCGATATTGAACTCGTTTAAGATTTCTCCAAAAAGAATAGAAACTTCTTTCTCCACATCAATCACACGATTTCCTGCGGCATATCCATCACTGGAAAGACTGATATCCAAAAGGATTAATATCGATAAATCTTTTTCTTTTTTTCGATTTGAAATGTATATATTTTCCGAAGGTGTCCGTTTCGAATGAACATCAATATACAAATCCGTAATGGCATCAATATCAAATTCATCTCCTTGTGTCTGGCGTTTTTGCTGCTGCATTCTGTTATTGACATTGGTCAGCATTTTTCGCAAACCCAATAAAGTCGAAGCATTTTTTGCAATGGTCTTTTTATAGTAATTAGGATCCGTTTTCTGTTGTGATTTCGGATATACTTTACAGAAATTCTCCTTATAAATACGCTTGCTAAAATCCCATTCGTTATACGTAAGATGGAATCCTTTAGCATCAATTTCGGCACTTTCGGAGATAGAAGTATTCTCAATAAAATCAGATTGATATACGGAATGTGCCGTATCATCTACCCGAACCGTGTATTTCATATTCAACTCTTCCAATGCTTCCTGATGCTCTTCCAATTCGTCAGAACCATCAAAGTCACGCCAGGTTCCATTGAATTCTTCGGCAGTTTCCACTTTTTCGAAATTGTGAAGCAGAACATAATCTTCCTGTTGTTTTTTATCGATCTCAACAGTAATCACTTCTTCTACCGCTTTTGTTTTTAAAGTAGTTAAAGCCTGATTTTCATTTGCTTTTTTAGTTTTATAGGAGAAATTTTCGAGAGTGGAATTGCTGTTTTTTTCTATTTCATTTTGCATCCATTTGCCATACAGCCAAGAAAAATCAGGAGCATTTTTTCCATTTTCCTTTTGAATTAAATGCAGTTTTGTTTCGGTATGAAATTTTTTATCGATAGAATATTCTTCAAACAAAATGGCTAAAATAGCTTCTGATGTTTCAAATGCTTTTTGTTGAGAAAGTGCTAATGGCTGGTCTTTTTCTTCAAAAGTCCAATTCAAATTCAACCGCTGCTGTACGCTCAGGTATAAAATTCTAAAAAGATAAAAAGTAAGGTTCTCTTTTTTTGTTGACAATTTGGAAAAAGAAATAGGAAGAAAAAAATTATTATTTTTATATCCTCCTTCTCTTTCGGCAGGGAAAATTTCGATTGGTTTCCCCGTCAAAGCACGAGCCAAAATAGTCAGTCGAGGTTTTATTTCATTAAGCGTTACAGTTCTTGCAATAATTTCGGGATGAATCTTTTTACTTTTTTTTAAGTGTCTGAATAACTTCCCAACTATATATTCGTCTATTTCGAAACCCATCTTTTCTTAGTGTTCAGTGATCAGTTTTTAGTGATCAGTTATATTAGTGAACCATAATTAAATCGTCAGTACTCAGTAATAGTATTCATTTTTAGTCTTTATTTTCATTTTGATTAAAGTAAAAGCAGCTTTCTCATCAATGGAACACTTATTTAATCATTTATGCAACTGAACATTAAAAAACTGAACACTGACCTCTTTTTTCTATATCATTAGATCACACAAATCTTTCAATGCTTCGACCGTTTGTAAATCATCTGTTAACGGTTCTACAATCGCCACATGAACCGACAATCGTTTTGGAAGACCAGAATGAATAATTTTGGCGGCATCCACTAAAAGTCGGGTCGAAACGGTTTCTGTCAACCCCAATTCGGTTAAGTTTCTGATTTTGTTTCCAATGGCTACCAGTTTTTTGGCAACATCAGGATCCACATTCGATTCTTTTACCAAAATTTCAGTTTCAATTTTCGTTTCCGGATATTCAAAAGAAACGGCAATAAATCGCTGCCGAGTCGATGGTTTTAGTTCTTTAAAACCTCTTTGATAACCGGGATTAAAAGAAGCAACCAACATAAAATCGTCATGCGCTTTTACGGTTTCGCCTAATTTGTCTATGAATAATTCCCTTCTGTGATCCGTCAGGGAGTGAATGGCTACAATAACATCTGGTCGCGCTTCGGCGATTTCATCCAAATAAATAATCGCTCCTTCTTTTACGGCAGTGGTCAATGGTCCATCCAGCCAAACTGTTTCGGCACCTTTAATGATAAATCGTCCAATTAAATCCGTTGATGACGTTTCTTCGTGACAACTAATCGTGATGATTTTTTTATCCAATTGATGTGCCATGTATTCCACAAAACGAGATTTTCCGGTTCCGGTTGGTCCTTTCAACAGGAAAGGAATTTTGTTTTTATAGGCGTGTTCAAAGACCTCTTTTTCTTTGCCTACCGCGTGATAATATGGGATATTTACTAACATTTTTATTATTTTAGAAAAAAACCAGAACACGATAACTATTGTTTTTTTCGGAAATGCAATTCTAAAAAACGGTGGTTAAAGCATTCTGGAAATTTTATTTTAAGTATTCCGTTACACAAAAAAGGTTTCAGTTTTAAATCACTGTTTTTCCTTTTTTCTCACTTGTTCCTGTTAGATTTTCAATTATATGACCATCGATTTTATATCCATCTACTTTATGCCCTTGATTGTCTGCTTCAAGAGCTTCATCTGTAGGTCTTCCGTATTTAATAAAATCAAAAATAAATAGACCAATTCCTATTGTAAACATGGTAGCACAAATAAGAAGCACTACAAAATGGATGCTGATTTCGCTTTGAACAACCATGAAATCCATTTTCATTTTTCGTTCCATATACACTTGAGCAACTCCGGCAACACCAAAGGCTACGGTCATTCCCAAGATTCCAATGTTAGACAGCCAAAAAGCCATCATCCCTTGCGAACTTTCGTAACGTTTACGTCCCGTAAGATTGGGTAAAGCATAACTAATCATCGCAAGAACAATCATAGCATAAGCGCCCCAGAATGCATAATGAGCGTGCATTGCTGTTACTAAAGTTCCATGAGTATACAAGTTTGTTTGTGGCAAAGTATGTGCAAAACCAAGTAATCCCGCACCCACAAAAGAAACAATAGCCGAACCGATCGTCCAAAATAAAGCAATTTTGTTCGGATGGCTTTTTTCCCCTTTTCTGTACATGTTCACGGCAAATAATGCCATCGCTAAGAAAGCTAAAGGTTCCAAGGCAGAGAAAATACCACCAACGATCAACCAAATTTTATTTACTCCAATGTAGTAGTAGTGATGCCCAGTTCCCAAAACTCCAGAAAGAAACGTAAGACCAACAATTACATACAACCATTTTTCGATAACTTCTCTGTCCACTCCAGTCAACTTAATCAATAAGAAAGATAAAATACCTCCCATAATTAATTCCCAAACACCTTCAACCCACAAGTGAACCACCCACCAACGGAAAAAAGAGTCCATTACCTGGCTGTCAAACCAAATCATTCCGGGTATGTAAAGCAGGGCTGCAAAAAACAATCCCATTGTTAGTACCAAAGCCGTGGTAGTTTGTCGTTTTCCTTTATAAAGTGTACCCAAAATTATGAATAAGAACAACAGTACATTTATGACTACCAAATAGTCTAATTCTCTTGGAATTTCAAGAAATTTTCTTCCTTCCCAATGGTTGAAATGAAAACCAATTATAGTAACAACGCCAACAATAGCTAAGGAAATCAGTTGTACATAAGCCCATTTCACGCTTATTAATTCACGTTGCGCTTCTTCGGGAATAATGTAATATGCCGCACCCATAAAACCGGTTAACAACCATACCACCAACAAATTAGTATGCACCGCTCGTGCCACGTTAAAAGGAATAATTTCATGCAATCCTTGAATTCCTATTCGGTCAAAGCCCATGATAAAGCCATAGACAATTTGCAGCGAGAATAAAAGCATGCACAATGCAAAAAACCAGTAGGCTACTTTCTGTGATTTATATTTCATTTTTAAAAATTTTAATTATTTTCTTTAGCTAAAGGGGAAACGATGCGGTCGAAACCATTTAAATCTAATTTTCCAATCCATTCGAAATAGGCAACCATAGCATTGGCATCCGCTTCATTCATTTTATAAGCCACCATTTTCCGCCCGTTTGGTGCCCAAGGAATTGGCGACATCAAAACCGCTTTGATGTACCCTTCGCCGCGACGCTCCACTACTTTTGTTAACTCGGGAGCATAATAGCCTCCTTCGCCCATAATAGTATGACAGCCCATACAATTGTTGGTCTCCCAAAGTTCTTTTCCTCTCACTACTTCTTTAGTAATCTTACTGTAGTTTGTTTGATCATTCCTTGGCATGAACGAATAAATAGTCAGTCCTATAAAGATTAAAAAGGTGACTAATGTTCCTCCTAAAAAAAATGCTCTTGCCTGTGATTTTGAAAGCATAAGTATTTGTTTTTATTTGTTAATAAATTTACTCTAATTCTAATAAAAGACAAAAGTGTCTTTTATTTGTTTGTTGCAAATTAATAACTTTAAAAAAAGCTAAAACATGATATAAATCATCTTTTTATTATTTTTTAAATTATAACATTAATATTCATTAAAAATGATTTTTAAAAAATACATACGCCTTATAATTAACACTTTATAAATAAAATTACATTAAAAAATTAATTAAGGATAAATTTGTCTTTTATTAAAAATAATGATTATTTTTGTATAAATAAATTTTAATCGAAAACAGATCTCATGGAAACTTTAGAGAAAATAACAATTGGAGAATACGTTGCAAAAGATTTTAGAACCGCAGCAATATTTTCAAAATACGGAATAGATTTCTGTTGCAAAGGCAATAGAACAATCGAGGAAGCTTGCGAAAAAAAAGGCGTCGATACGGATCAATTAATGGACCAGATAAATACGGTTTTGGCAACCAAAAATGACAGTGCCATTGATTTCAAAACATGGCCTTTGGACTTATTGGCAGATTATATTGAGAAAACGCATCACCGTTATGTAGAAGAAAAAACGCAAATTTTACTACCTTTTTTAGATAAACTGTGCAAAGTACATGGCGCTAATCATCCTGAATTATTTGAAATCAATGAACTCTTTATTGGTTGTGCAGGCGAATTAGCGCAACACATGAAAAAAGAAGAACTGATGTTGTTTCCTTTTATCAAAAAAATGGCAAAAGCAGCGCTTACCGAGGAACAAATTGCGAAACCACAATTTGGAACCGTAAAAAACCCCATTGCCATGATGATGGAAGAGCATGAAACCGAAGGCGATCGTTTTGTTAAAATAGCAGCATTAACCAATAATTACACGCCACCGGCCGATGGGTGCAGTACGTTCCGCGTGACTTATGCGATGCTAGCTGATTTTGAGCAGGATTTACACAAACACATTCATTTGGAAAACAATATTTTGTTTCCAAGCGCGATGCTTTTAGAAAAAAAATTCTCCGAACAAGAATAAAATACACTCCAATTCTAAAATTTAAAATCATCACGTGCTATGGAAAAATATGTTATCAAAAGAAACGGCGAATACAAACCTTTTGTGCCTTTCAAAATAAAAGACGCAATTGAAAAAAGCTTTCAGAGTGTTTCCATAGCATTTGATGAAATTCTTTTCGAAAAAATTATTCAGGATTTACAATCCAAAGAAACCTGGGCCGTTGAGGAAATCCAGGATTTAATCGAGAAAAACCTTTTTGAAAAACAATATTTCGAAGTCATGCGTTCCTTTATGTTGTTTAGACATACTCGCAAATTGCAACGCGAACATGTGAATGGGTTAAACGAGGACACCACTTATGTTGACAGCACGCAAACCATCGAAGAATACATTGAACAAACGGATTGGCGCATTAATGCCAATGCCAATACCTCCTACTCTAATGCGGGATTGGTCAACAATGTTGCCGGCAAAATTATTGCGAATTATTGGCTCGACAAAGTATATACAAAAGAAGAGGGTTATGCGCATCGCAATGGCGATATTCATATTCACGATTTGGATTGTTTGACCGGCTATTGCGCCGGCTGGAGCCTGCGGGTGCTGCTCAACGATGGTTTTAATGGCGTTCGCGGACGCGTGGAAAGTAAAGCGCCTTCACATTTTAGAGAGGCTTTGGGGCAAATGGCAAATTTCCTTGGGATTTTACAAAGCGAATGGGCCGGAGCGCAAGCCTTCAGTTCGTTTGATACCTATTTGGCGCCTTATGTTTTTAAAGATGATTTGTCTTTTGAGGATGTCTTGAAAGCCGTTCGCAGTTTTGTTTACAATTTGAATGTTCCGGCGCGTTGGGGACAATCGCCTTTCACAAATATTACTTTGGACTGGGTTGTTCCCGATGATTTGAAAACCCAAATTCCGACGAAAAATGATTTTCATTTTTACGAAAATAATTTTGATTATGATCTCTTATTGCGAGCCAGGGAAAGAGGCGTTACAAAAGTAACCGAATTGCGTTACGAGCATTTTCAAAAGGAAATGAACCTCATCAACAAAGCGTATTACACCGTAATGACCGAAGGCGACGCTAACGGACAGCCGTTCACCTTCCCTATACCAACGGTAAACATTACCGAAGAATTTGATTGGGATGGCGAAAATACCGATTTGCTTTTTGAAAACACAGCCAAAATAGGTTCATCCTATTTCCAGAACTTCATTGGAAGTCAATATATTTTGGATGAAAATGGCAATAAAACAGAAAACGAAAATGCGTATAAACCGAATGCCGTTCGCAGCATGTGCTGTCGTTTACAATTGGATTTAAGAGAACTGTTAAAACGAGGAAACGGACTTTTTGGAAGTGCGGAAATGACGGGAAGCATTGGTGTCGTGACCATTAATATGGCGCGTTTGGGTTATTTATTCAAAGGAAACAAACAAGAATTATTCAAACAATTAGATCGGTTATTATATATTTCTAAATCTACTTTAGAGAAAAAAAGAGTATTTATCCAAGAAATGTACGACCGAGGTTTGTATCCGTACACCAAACGGTATTTACAACATTTCAGAAATCATTTTTCGACAATTGGTGTAAACGGAATGAACGAAATGATTGCGAATTTTACCGGAAAACAAGACGCTATTACTTCATCGTCAGGAATCGAATTTGCATCAGAAATCTTGGAACATATTCGGAATCGAATGAAAGAATTCCAAGAGGAAACCGGGAATTTATACAATCTGGAAGCCACACCAGCCGAAGGAACTACCTACCGATTTGCCAAGGAAGACAAAAAACGTTTTCCAAACATTATACAAGCCGGACAGGGCGACAATATTTATTACACCAACAGTTCCCAGATTCCGGTAGATCACACCGAAGACCCTTTTGAAGCGTTATTTTCACAGGACGAATTGCAATGTAAATATACCGGTGGAACGGTTTTACACTTATACATGAATGAAAAAATCAGCTCGCCGGAAGCCTGTAAACAGTTTGTGAAGAAAGTAATATCTAATTTCAAATTGCCATACATTACCGTTACGCCCGTGTTTAGTGTGTGTCCTGTTCATGGATATTTAAATGGTGAACACGAATATTGCCCAAAATGCGATGACGCTTTAATTGAAGAAAAAAGTTTAAAGCTGAGTAACTCAGGGCAAACGTTTTAAAATAAATTGAAGTTTAAACCACATAGAAACATAGTGTTTATTTCTGTAAAAATAAATTTTGACGGTGATAAGAGTTTACAATAGGAAAAAAAGCATTTGCTTTTTTCTATGTCACCTAAATTTCGACTGTTCGGAAACCATTTAAATCAAAAATTAAATTCTATGTTTCTATGTGGTTCAGATATTTAATGCGTTTGACCTGTTGAGAAACCAACTTGAAATTTATAGCCTATAACTTTTTTGACTTTACACAATTTTAACTTTAAACCTTTAAAAATATGAAAACAGAAACCAACCCGATTTTACAACAAAACCAAAATTTGAGAACCAAATGTTTAGTGTACACAAGAGTAATGGGCTATCACAGACCCGTAGAAAGTTTCAATATTGGAAAAAAAGGAGAACACAAACAGCGAACTCATTTCAGTGAAGGAAAATGTTAGTAACCCCATTTACAGCATAACGCCTTTTACTTTATTAGATTATGCCCATAAATCAGCTTGCATTCTTTGGTTTGCAGGCTGTAATATGCGTTGTTTGTATTGCTACAATCCTGAAATCGTAATGGGAAAAGGAACAATTTCATTCGAAAAAGCGCTCACTTTTCTTCATTCCAGAAAAAATTTGCTGGACGCGGTAGTTTTTAGCGGAGGCGAATGTTTATTGCATAAAAACAGCATTCAACTCATAACCGAAGTTAAAAAAATGGGCTTTTTAGTAAAAATTGACACCAATGGCTCACGACCTGAAGTTTTGCAACAATTACTTAAAAATCAATTGATCGATTATGTGGCGCTGGATTTTAAAGCCATGCCCGCTCATTTTGAAAAAATAACGCAGTCTAATCTTTTTCTGCCTTTTGAAAAATCGTTGCATTTATTATTAGAAAGTGGGTTTCCGTTTGAAGTTCGCACCACGGTACATTCGGATTTGACAGATACGAATCACATGCAAGCCATGATACGATATTTACAACAGCAAAACTATCAGGGAAATTATTACATCCAGCATTTTGTAAATGGCGCAACAACGTTAGAAAAATTGGGCTATTCTGTTAGGGAATTGGAAAAGGAAAATCTTTCTACCGCATGCATTAAAGTACATTTTAGAGGTTGATTCTAAAGTAAAGTTGCTGACAAAAACGTATCTTTAAAAATAAATAAAATTTTACATGAATCATCATTTTTTGTTAATTATCCATCTTTTAAGTGCTACAGTTTGGGTGGGCGGCCATTTGTTGCTGGTCTTTGGTCATTTGCCACAAGCCCTTAAAGAGAAAGACCCGAGCATTATTTTAAATTACGAAAAAAAGTATGAGCCTGCAGGAATGACAGCATTGGTTTTACTGGTCGTTACAGGAATTTTAATGGCGTACAAATATGGCGTTAGCATCGCATATTGGTTCCAGTTTGACACTCCTGTTGAGAAAGTAGTTTCAACAAAATTACTTTTATTGTTTTTGACAGTAGCCTTCGCCTTGAGCGCACAGTTTAGGGTAATTCCCAAACTTAAAAATAATCCAGACAAGTTGCCTGAAATGGCTTTTCACATACTATCCGTTACGACAATTGGTGTATTGATGCTCATTTTTGGCTCTTACATCCGTTTTGGCGGGTTTTAAATTTATACCTTATGATGTCAAATAAACCATTAAAAAGAGCTCCGGAATTACAACCTTTAAGTCACGATCATCACCATGGCTTGCAATTGTGTTGGAAAATACGAACGGGTTTTTCAAAGCAAATTGAACCCGATCGCATCAAAAAATATTCACATTGGTTTTACAAAACACATTTAAAACCGCATTTCGAATTGGAAGAAAAGTACGTCTTTCCTATTTTAAATGCAGAAAATGACCTTGTAAAACGATCGTTGACGGAACATCGTCGTTTGAAACGCTTATTCAAGCAAACTACCAATGTAGAAAAGTCTTTAGTACTCATTGAGGAAGAATTGGAAGCACACATTCGTTTTGAGGAACGCATTTTATTTGTTGAAATTCAAAAAATAGCCACCCAAGACCAATTGGCTAAAATTAAAGAAATTCATACTGAAGAATCTTTTACAGAGAATAACGATGATCCTTTTTGGATTTAAAAAAATAGCCAACCCAAAAAATAAAGGATATTCAAAAGGAATAGCAAGTATTTCTCTAAATTTGTAAAAAAACAACTATGTTTTCTAAAACCTGTGAATACGGAATTCGGGCCACCATTTTTATAGCATCCGAATCCTATCAAAATAATAGAGTTGGGCTTAGAGATATTGCAAAAAAAATAGATTCTCCCGAGGCTTTTACTGCCAAAATTTTACAGATATTATCCAAGGCTAATATCATCCGTTCTATAAAAGGTGTTGGTGGCGGATTTGAAATCCCAAAAGAAACCATGAGCCAAATAAAACTATCCCAAATTGTAACGTCATTAGATGGAGATCGCGTTTTTACCGGTTGCGGTTTAGGATTAAGTCACTGCTCCGAAGATCACCCTTGTCCGGTTCACGATAAATTCAAGTCTATCAAAAATGAATTGGCTTTCATGCTCGAAAACACCAACCTGGAAGAATTAGCAATGGGAATAAAATCAGGTGATACTTTTTTGCGGTATTAACCAAAAGTAATTTTTTTATAAAAATGTTTTATGGCAGGAAGCCATCCAAAAACGGGTGGATTGGAGCCATTTTATGGCTGGTATATAATAATTGTGCGTCATTTTGGACAAACGAAAACGAGAAACAAAAGTTTAATAAGCAATAGATGAATTTCGAAGAAATTGAAAAGATTCAAATTGGAAAGAAAGCAGAATTCACATCTGAGTTGAAAAATAATTTAAAAGATTATTCCTTTCACTGTAAAAATTGTGATAACATTTTAAAAATGAATTATGAAAAGCAAATAGATAATTGCTGGACTGGACACTCAAATAAAATAGAAAAAGAATTATATGAAGAATTAAAAAAATTCTATAATATCGGATTATTTAATAAATCTATCGACGGTGGATTTCCTGTTTTCGATAAAATAAAATGTGAAAAATGCAAAATTGAATACATAACTTACTCTGGTGTAAATGAATATTATAATTCACTATATTATGTAATTCTAAATGGAATTTTGAAAGAAAATAAAACGATAGTTGAGCAACACTAAAAAATAAAATAATGAGAAAAGTATCTATCAAAACTTCAAAGTCGATCTTTCTTGCTCTAACTCTACTATTTACAACTCAAAGTTGTAATGAAAATAAAACGATCAAATATTCAAAACCAAATGATAACCAAACATTAAAAAAAGGAGAATGGATAAGTTCATCTGACTCATTAGCAGGAATAAGTATTAGAGGGAAAAAGATAGCTTTTTTTAAAAAAATGGTATTTAATTCAAAGGACATTTATGAATTTTCAATTATTGACTCAATACATAAAAATGACAATTCAGAAAAGAACATTGGCACGTTTTTGTTAGTTGTCAAAAATAAAGACTCAACAAAATTTAAAATATTAAAAAGAAGCAAGAAATTACTTGTAATAGAAAATAAAAACAAAACAGAAACTTATAAATTCTGGAGATAAAAACGAACGAACAACAGCTGTTTCAATATACTTGCGGATTTAGTGGAATTACGTGCTATTATCATAAATCTGCATAACCAAAACTACTCTGCTATTAAGTCCGCATACTTCTTGAAGCAGCAAAACGTTGGCGGTCAGTTTAGCCGAACGACATTCACAAGTTAATCAAGAATTATAAATCAAACTCAATGGATAACCAAAAAACATTAGAAGATATTAGAGATGTTTTTTCCATTTTTCACGACGGAACTATTGAAACTTGGAATGGAAATCGTGAATCACTAAAACTTAAAATTGATTGTGAATATTTGGCGAATAAAATCGATAAATCATACAGAATATTTTATGTGGAATTTGAACAAATTGATAAACTTGAATTCATTCCGTGGATGAACCCAATGAAAAATTCTCAAATATTAGATACAAATATTGAGACAATTTTTCAAACAAGTTTAGAAATTTTATCAGCTGAAATCGAAAATAAAATTGTTAAGATTACTTGTAACCAAAGTAATAACGACTTTGATTATTGGGGCGGGATTTTACTTGTAAATAGCAAAAGCGTGAAAGTATTTGACGAAAAAAATAACGAATTGACGATTGATAAATTAGATGAAATCTGCAATGAATATTGGAACGAAATTAAAGAACAAACTGAAAAAAGCATAATCGAAAAAGAACGTAAATAAAAAACCGAACCGCCAACAGTTACTACAACGGATTTGGCCAATAGGCTCACTGGAAAGTTGGTTTTGTGTTTGGGATGATTTGGCAAATCCGCTCCGTAAAAGTTCCCTTCTAAATAGTTTTCTCGTTAAGGCTGCAAATATCTCTGACTTTGCGTAATTTCATGAATCCACACTATCAAAATTACGCTCATAAACTTTCTATTTTTTAAAACCAAAACCTAACATTTATCATATTTTCTGATTTTTTTAGCATATAGCTTTGGTAAAAATAGTAATCATGCAATTCTGGAAAAAAATCTCCCCAACAGAAAGGCAAATTCGCATTCAAAAAGCATTAGGCGAGAATGTGAATTTTTCTCATGATGCCTCGTTGGGGTATCCTGCATCCAAGTTAGATGGAAAAGTATTTAATGAAGAAGCTCAATTCCTAAAGGATGCGCCCATTTTACAAACCTATGTTGCCAATCCCAATCATATTGGCTGCCATACTTTTGGCACTTCTGAAAAAGCTTTTAGAGGAACACAGGAAATAGAACGAGAAGTTTTGAATGTGCTCGCCGTTGATGTTTTTAAAGCCGAAGCCAATTCCTTTGACGGTTATATTGCTCCTGGTGGCACCGAAGCGAATATCCAGGCCATTTGGATGTATCGCAACTATTTCATGAACAAACTGAATACCAATCTGTCCGAAATTGCTATAATAGCTTCAGAAGACACCCATTATTCCATTCCGAAAGCAGCCAATGTATTGATGCTGGATTGGTTAAAAATTCCTGTTGATTTTGAAACCCGCACCATTGACATATTCGCGTTAGAAAACAGTATTGTCAATGCTAAAAAACGAGGGAAAAAATATTTTATCGTAGTCGCTAATATGGGAACGACGATGTTTGGCGCGATCGATAACCCGAATGATTATATTGAAATCCTCGAAAAACACGACTTAAAATACAAATTACATATTGATGCCGCTTATGGTGGTTTTGTATATCCGTTTAGCAACAAAGCCTCCGAAATCAATTTTGAAAACCCAAAAATCAGTTCCATAACCATCGATGCGCACAAAATGCTTCAGGCTCCTTATGGAACGGGAGTTTTTATTTGCCGAAAAGGATTAATCGAAAATGTTTTGACAAAAGAAGCTGAATATGTCGAAGGAATGGATTTGACGCTCTGCGGAAGCCGTTCCGGTGCAAATGCAGTAGCGGTTTGGATGATTTTATTTACGTATGGCCCTTTTGGATGGTGTGAAAAAATTCGGATTTTACAAATGAGAACAGAGTGGTTGTGTGAACAGTTGGATGCATTACACGTGAACTATTTCAGAGAACCTTTTATGAATATTGCAACCATTCAAGCCGAATATATTACACCAGAATTGGTAAAAAAATTCGATTTGGTTCCCCAAAAACACGACGAAAATAATCAATGGTACAAAATTGTAATCATGGATCATGTCGAAATAGACCATTTAATGGCTTTTATAACAGACTTAAAAACAACACTTCAACAGAAAAACGAAATTGTTTCAGTGTAATGAACTATAAAATCTGCTTCCTAAATTTGAAGTGTAAATTCATGACAAATGATGTTTTTTTTTAAAACTTAACTAATGAAAAATCTTAAAGAGCGCATATTGGAATTGAAAAAAGAGAAAAATGCGGTTATTTTAGCCCATTACTATCAAGAAGCCGATATTCAGGATATTGCGGATTATGTGGGTGACAGCTTGGGATTATCACAAGAAGCAATGAAAGTGGATGCCGATATTATCCTTTTTGCCGGCGTACATTTTATGGCCGAAACTGCCAAAATATTAAACCCGACAAAGAAAGTAATTCTGCCCGATTTGAAAGCAGGTTGCTCATTGGCAGAATCGTGTCCACCAGATTTATTCAAAAAATTCATTGATAAACATCCCGATCACATTGTCATCACTTACGTGAATTGTTCTGCCGAAATAAAAGCGTTGAGTGATATTGTATGCACCTCATCAAATGCTTTAAAAATAGTAGAATCCATTCCCAAAGAAACGTCCATTATTTTTGCCCCGGATAAGAATTTAGGAAAATACATTATCAGCAAAACAGGAAGAGACATGCTGCTATGGGACGGTTCCTGTGTGGTACATGAAGCTTTTTCGCTAGATAAATTAATCGAAGTCCATAAACAATATCCTGATGCAAAGATAATTGCACATCCAGAATCAGAAACACATATTCTGCAAACAGCAAGCTATATTGGTTCAACAGCCGGGATGATTAATTATGTAAAAACAAATCCGAACAATCAATTTATTGTGGCTACCGAAGCGGGAATTTTACATAAAATGCAACAGGAAGTACCGCATAAAATTTTGATTCCGGCTCCTTCAAAAGAAGATAATACCTGCGCTTGCAGCGAATGCGGCTACATGAAAATGAATACATTACAAAAAGTATATGATTGCTTGATTAATGAAAGTCCGGAAATTAATATCCCTGAAAATATTAGAAAAAAAGCCTTAGTTCCCATCGAACGAATGCTTGAATTATCAAAATAATGATTGCAACAAATTACTTAATCATTGGTTCTGGCGTGGCAGGATTGACTTTTGCCATAAAAATTGCAGAACGATTTCCCGATAGAAAAATCACCATAATTACCAAGTCGAACGAAGATGAATCCAATACAAAATATGCTCAAGGCGGGATTGCGATTGTCACTGACGAAACCGAGGATTCTTATCAAAAACACATTGACGACACCCTCATTTGTGGAGACGGTTTGTGTGATGTTGATGTCGTCAAAATGGTAGTCACCGAAGGCCCGAAACGATTGAAAGAACTTATAGCGTGGGGTGCCAAATTTGATAAAACGGCAAAAGGAAGTTTTGATTTAGGCAAAGAAGGCGGCCATTCACGCAACAGAGTGGTACATCATAAAGACCAAACGGGTTATGAAATTGAGCGTGCCATTTTAGAGCAAGTGCATCAAAAAGAAAACATAACCGTTCTGAACCATTATTTTGCACTTGATTTGATAACCCAAAACAATCACTGTTTTGGCGCTTATGCATTGCATGAAAAAACAAAAGAAGTTATCACATTCCAATCTGATTTTACAGTGCTGGCCACAGGTGGAATAGGTCATCTTTACGGTCATACGACCAATCCGGTTATAGCAACCGGAGATGGTATTGCCATGGCTTTTCGTGCAAATGCCGCCATCAAAGACATGGAGTTTATTCAATTTCATCCTACCGCTTTATATGATGCTTCAGCAGGATCTAAATTTTTAATTTCGGAGGCGGTTCGAGGTTTTGGAGCGTATTTGCGTACCCAAAAAGGACTTCGGTTTATGCTGAATTATGATGAAAGAGGCGAATTAGCATCCAGAGATATCGTTTCGCAAAGCATTGATTTGGAACTAAAAAAATCAGGAGACGATTGCGTTTATTTAGATTGTACCCATCTGGATTTAGACGCTTTTATCAAGCACTTTCCCATGATTTATGAGCGTTGCAAAAGCATTGGGATTGATATAGCAAAAGACTGGATTCCCGTTGTTCCCGCACAGCATTATTTGTGTGGCGGAATTACAGTTGATAAAAACGGTAAAACATCTATAGAAAATTTATTTGCCTGTGGCGAATGTTCCCGAACCGGCTTGCATGGCGCCAATAGATTAGCCTCCAATTCCTTGTTGGAAGCGCTCGTATATTCCGACAAAATTTATGCTTATTTGTCCCATGTTTCTATTGAAAATAGTCCATTTAATAGGATCATTTCAAATTGGAAATCCGCTGAAAAACCTGAAATCACTTCAAATTATCTGGCTAAAATGAAAGCCAAATTACAGCTTTTGACGCGTCAGAATGCAGGAATTGTGCGAAATGAATTGGATTTACCGAAAGCCAAAGTACAGCTTTTACATTGGAAAAATGAAATGGAAGAAATTTGTAAAACCCATCAAATTAGTGTCGCGCTGTACGAATTACTAAACATGATTACAATTGGGCATTTAATTGTGCAGCACTCCATTGAACGCGAGGATAACCGTGGTGGTTTTATGAAAATCAATGCTTTATAAGAAATATAGAAATCATTTTTTCAACTCTAAAAAGCAGAAACATTCTAAAAAAATTATTCCAAACTAACAGCTATTTTAAATTTTAAACAGGCTACTAAAAATAAAAAAATCGGCTTGAAAATTAGTCAAGCCGATTTTTTATTATGCCAATTTTAATTCTGGGATCTCAAAAGCAATCAGTTCGTTTTTATAAATATCGAATTGATTGAAAATCTCATTTTTAGTACTTTCGAAAAAAGGAGTTGTTGAAAATAAATCTTCATAATATCCGATTCCTAGCAGCAAATTATTTTTGAACGAATTCCATTTTTTAATTTGTCCCACAGTGATTTCTTCCGTAACCGCTGAGATTTCATTTTTCAGATAATCCAAATACATTTTTAACTCTTTCACAAATAGATTTGGTCGATTGGTAACCGTCAACACCGATGCGTTTCCATAAATATGCTGCACCATTTTCGAGAGTGAAACTTCTTTATCAAAATAAGCCATATTGGGTCCAGGGCAAATGATTACACCCTGCGCCTGACCTTTTATTTCAATGTCATTTTCAAGATACGAAGCATTGGCTAAACCCACACAAAGACAGGCTTTCTCCGTAATACTAGTTTTCTTTTTTTCGAAAACTTCAGCAGTTAAAATATCTTTTTCAAGCAGCAATTCATCCAGTTTCAAGTCTTGGTATTTCTTCGAAGACGTACAAATTCCTTTCGCATCATATTCCTTACTTAACGCCAAAAATCGTTTTGGACACGAACTTCCTGCTTTGCTTTCCTCTATTCGTTTCAATTTCAATTTTTCATTTGTCGTTCCACGCAATGTGTTGAAAGGAACTCCCAAAGGCGAAATATGGCTTAAATATAAATCATTTTCTTTGGCTCCCGCCAATAATGCTCTCGTGTGTTTATCTACCGATGTGGCTTCAGGAACCAATAAAAAAGGAGAACCCCAACCCACAGAATCCACATCATAATGATCCAATAGAAAATCGTGTTCCTCAGCAGTGCCTACGCCGCCTTGAACCGTGATTTTTAAATCCAAAGGCTTTTCTGGAACATGCATTTCTTTTTGTCCCAACGCTTTCACCATCAACTCATGTGCAGATTGAATCAATTGCTCTTTTTTCTGTTTGAATTCTTCTAGAATCGGTCCTAACAAATAGCCATCGGTTGCAAAAGCATGTCCGCCACAATTCAGTCCGGATTCGATTCGATATTCAGAAACCCAAAGTCCTTTTTTAGCTAAAAAATTTCCTTGAATCATCGCCGAACGAAAGTCACTCACTTTCAGCGTAATTTTCTTTTTCAGAGAGTTATTCGAATCAGGGAAGAAAGCCGAAAAACTTTCGAAATAACTGTATAATCTTGGATTCATCCCTGCCGATAAAACTACTGAAGATTCTAATGTACTGTTGACAAACCCACGAAGCGCAGCATGTGCATCATTAAAAATAATTGGCAACTGTTCATCTTTGATGAAATTTTCCTTATCCAATTTGGTCATAATATTGACATCAATTTCGCCTGGATAAAGATTCTTCTCCAGATAATTTTTGATATTTTCTTTGAAAGCAAAACCGTCCTCCAACAAGTTTTGCAAGCCTGCTTTAATCTCTGATTTGTTGGGCAGCATAGCGATGTAATTTTCCAAAGCTGATTTACTTCCTGATAATTCCGCTTTGAAATTATCGAATTTTTCCTTTACGATTTTGTCTACCAGATTCAGATAAGAAGTAATGCGTTCTGCGCGATAATCATGTATTTTTTGGGTAATTTCCTGGTATGGCAAATCAAATTTTTTGCTGTAAAAAGCATTCATTTTTTCGATAAGTTCATCGTCCATAATTGAAATCACAGACGAAATTCCATACTTCGCAACTCGTACCGGACTATCAATCGTATACGCAAGTCCCATCACCGGAATATGAAATGTATGGAGTGGTTTAAATGTTGTCATGCTAAATGATTTAAATAAATAAACCACAAAAGTCGAGAAAACAAACCGCATAAAAACTGATAAATATCATGCGATACAATACATTCTTGCAATACCTTAGCCATTCTGGATACTATTCAAAATTATTTTAAATTCAATAAATTTTACAGTTTCCTATTATTTTTTTTGTTAATTTTATAAAAGCTTTACTGACACAAAACGGCAATAATCAACACATTATCTGTAAAATAGAACATTCCTAATTTCTCTTTAATTATGCAAATTGACATAGACTTACTTTTTTCCTGGGGTGCTGTTGCTAAAAAATACAAAAAAAACGAAGTCGTTTTTAATGAAGATGAAGTGGCTCATTTTTATTATCAGATTATTGATGGAAGCGTGAGAATGTTTAACTCAAATGAAGAAGGAAAAGAGTTTACACAAGGACTTTTTTGTAAAGGAGAGAGTTTTGGTGAACCTCCATTATTTATTGACCAACCGTATCCGTCAAAAGCAGTTTGCATTCAGGATTGTACTATCATGAAGTTATCAAAAGATAAATTTTTAAAAATTCTTGATGAATATCCTTTGATTCAAAAATCATTTCTGATTTTACTTGCCAATAAAATTCACTCAAAATCCAATACTTCAAAAGAGATTATCAACCAGAAACCGGAGTTTCGAATTCTTGCCTTTTTGAACACACACAAAAGAAAATCAGAATGTAAGGGAAGTAGAGTATTAATTCCATACACGCGACAGGAAATTGCAAATTTTACCGGTTTGAGAGTCGAAACGGTGATTCGGGTTTTTTCAAAAATGAATGAGTGCAACAAAGTTGACATTATCAATCACAAAATATTTTATTAAAAAAAAATGAAATTAAACATCCAATTTTGGCTTAAATTTTCCTTGTTAAATCTTTGTATTGTTGCCGCTCTTGGCGTTTTAATGCGTTATAAAATTGGTTTTGAATTTCCATATTTCAATCAAAAAAACATATTACATTCCCATTCCCATTTTGCATTTTCAGGATGGATCACCCACACTTTGATGACATTGATGGTGTATTATCTTCAAAATAAAACCGCAGACTTTCAAGTAAACAAATACCGAAAAATACTCATAGCCAATCTAATTTGTTCTTACGGGATGCTAATTTTCTTTATTTTTCAGGGATATGGAATGATTTCCATATTTTTCTCAACGGCATCGATTTTGGTTTCCTAT
This sequence comes from Flavobacterium sp. DSR2-3-3, assembly GCF_049896585.1. Taxonomy (NCBI): domain Bacteria; kingdom Pseudomonadati; phylum Bacteroidota; class Flavobacteriia; order Flavobacteriales; family Flavobacteriaceae; genus Flavobacterium; species Flavobacterium sp. DSR2-3-3. The sequence goes on along the minus strand of NZ_JAFCUP010000012.1, from coordinate 15,525 downwards.
GTTTTTGGCTATTATTACATCAAAGACTTGAGAAAAATCGATGCTGATTTTGCTGCGATAAACTGGTTTAAGGCCGCCTTATTTTTTAATATTATTTCCTCTTTCGGGACTTTTTACTTGGCGTATATGATGGCCAGTAAAAATGTCATTCAGGATTTGTATTTAGCATCCATTTATTATTTTCTCCATTTTCAATATAACGGTTGGTTTTTCTTTGGTTGTATGGGTTTATTTTTTGGCTTTTTAAATCTAAAAAAATCAGAACATTCCTTTTACGAAACTTCCTTTAAGCTGTTTGCTGTTTCTTGTATTCCTGCCTATTTTTTGTCCACACTTTGGTTGGATTTACCCGTTTGGCTTTACGCAATCTCTGTCTTTGCAGCAATAATTCAGGTTTTTACATGGTTTAAACTTCTTGTCATTTTAATGCAAACGAAAAAAGAGTATTTGAAAAATTTCGCTCCTTTGTTACGCTATATTTTGCTCTTTTCCTGTCTGGCATTAAGCATAAAATTCATTCTGCAATTGGGTTCAACAATACCATCTTTGAGCCAGCTTGCTTTTGGTTTCAGGCCAATTATAATTGCTTATTTACACCTAGTTTTATTGGCGGTAATCACATTGTTCCTGTTATTTTATATCTATGCCAGCCATTTGATTTTCATTAGTAAAAAGATAAAAATTGGCTTGGTTCTATTTTCCATTGGTGTTCTATTAAACGAGTTGGTTCTCGCCATTCAAGGTCTTGCATCGTTCACTTATACTATTATTCCGTATGTGAATGAACTTCTTTTCGTTGTCGCCTTACTTTTGCTTTTAGGAATAGGATTTACTACTTATTTTTCCATCAAAAAAGTTAAAAACAATCCGCCTTTATGATTGAACGCATATAATAAACAATTGATAATGAAGTACTTTGCTATGTAAAACCAAAGTAATCTTTATTATGAAAAAATCAATTCAATTAGTAGCCGTCGTTTGTGTCTTAACCTTTTTGGGCTGTAAACAAAATAGTGAAGTATCTCCTGAAACAACAACAGAAAACTCAGTAACACAAGGTCTTGGACAGTCTGCAGTAGTTGACGAAGCTTCCAGTCCAAATATCGTTCAGACAGCCTCAGCAAGTAAAGATCACTCAACTCTTGTAACAGCCGTAAAAGCAGCAGGATTAGTGGATGTATTGAGCAATGCCGGACCGTTTACCGTTTTTGCACCAACAAATGCTGCCTTTGATAAACTTCCAAAGGGAACCGTTGAAGGATTATTAGCACCTGGAAAAAAAGATGATTTGAAAAACATATTAGAATACCACACATACGTTGGAAATCTAAAAACAGAGTACATGCAAGACGGTCAGGAATATGAACAAGTGAATGCCGGAAAAATAAAAATCACCAAAGTAGGTGATAAAGTATTTGTAAACGGCTCAGAAATAATCGCTTCTATCCCAACATCAAACGGAATTATACATGTAATAAATGATGTTTTACTTCCGAAATAATATTATTAATTCATTTTGCCAGATTGAAAAAAGCGTAAACTTAAATAGTTTACGCTTTTTTTATGCTTCTCATCCTATGGTTTTGTACATCAATACTGCCGAAATATTCATGGCTCTTTGTTTGATTTCTTCTGCTTTTTCTCCTGTGAATAACTCATCAACAGTTTCATTGAACAAGGCATTCCAATGGTGGAAATGAGCTTCTTTCATTTCGCTTTTTTGATGCAACTCTTTGTGCTTAGTCATCGGATTTCCTGTATAATTTCCTTTTGAAAACATAATATTTTCCCAGAAATCATACATTTTTGGCAAGTGATCATCCCAATTCACCTTGGCAATATCCGTAAAAAAATAACCGATTTTAGTATCTGTTTTTATTTTACCATAAAAAGTGTTTATCAGTTTCTCAATGTCGTTTTTGTTCTTAATATCTGTTTTCATTTCTAGATTTTTTAGCCTTTAAACAATAAACACAAACTGTCTTCCAAAGCTTCTACGGAATGCAAAACTGCTACCGGAATTTCTTGTTCGTCATAAAGAAAGAGTTCGTTTTGTTGATTCTCCTCTTTATAAATCACCTTTCCTTTTATCACTAATAATTTAGCAGGAACATCCGTTTTATGCTCCTTAAGAATCATTCCTTTTTTGAAAGCAATTACCATTACTTTACTGCAAGAAGTATTTTGAACCACTTGCGCCACTGGATTAGCAGCATTTTCTAGTTTTTGAAGTATCTCTTTAAACATTATAAATCTTTGTTTTTAAATTTAATTAATGAAATGAAAAATGGGATAATAATCCACAAACACAGCAACGAGAAAGAAAGCAGCAACCCCAAAGATGTCCCGAAAAAATTTTTGAAAATTGCTCCGGTATATCCCATCATCGCCGAAACATCCAGATGCAACAAGATTTGAATTCTCGCTAAATCTATTGGACTGAACGCAGTAACAACAATCATTGCTTTTTCAATTGGATAATCCGAAAATTGAAACAACAAATACAAAATTATTCCATCAAAAAGCAGTGCAAAATACAACCAGCCCATGATGGCAATCCCTATTCCTTTTGCTTTGTCTCTGGTCAGTATAGAACTTAAAAATGCCAAAGCCACGAAGACCAACGTAATCATACAACCTATAACGAGCATCATAATGCCTACGCTATCCGGCGCATTGATTAAAAGCGGAATTCCGGCACCAATAAAAAAGGATAAAACCATTGCTAACGAAAGTCCGAGAAACAGACTCAACCATATTTTCTTGCGCTTAATGGGCTGGCTTAATAAAAGCTCAATAAACTCCGTACTGTTGTACAAATAAATCGTGGCAAAAAGAATGGAAACCAACGGAACCGTGAATAAAATTATATTCAAAATGGTAAGCAATCCTTTAGCAGAATTATCTTCAAGCCCGAATGAACTCCATGAAAGAATAGCTAAAATAAGGGTGTACGCCAGTATAATTTTGTTCTTCAGAATGTCTAGAAAAATGATTTTAATGATTCTGTTCATTGCTTTTGTTTTTTAAGATTTTAGCAATTGCTTTGGATATTTTTTGCTCGTTTGTTGATTCCAATAAATCCGCGATAGTTTGATGAAAATGTACTGTTCCGTCTTGCATGTAAATAATTTCAGTAATCAAATCATCCAATTCGCTCAAAAGATGGGAAGTAATCAAGATTAGTTTTCCCTTTTCTTTTTCTTTTATAATTTTTTCTTTCAATATTTCGGAAGCCAATGGATCTAAACCTGCTGTAGGTTCGTCTAAAATCAACACCTCAGGATTAAACAAAAAAGCCAATGTTGCACTTACTTTTTGGGTTGTGCCGCCCGAAAGCGTCCGCATTTGTTTGTTAACTATTTTTTCGAGTTCAAATGCATGGACTAAATCCTCATCTAAAACCTGATCCGAATTTCGAATTTTTTTTATCATTTCGATGATTTGTCCTACTGTCATATAATCCGGATAACGACCTATTTGCGGCATGTATCCTATTTGTTCCCTGTATTTAAATTCCTTTAAAATTGATTTTTCATTGAATAAAATATCGCCTTTAGAAGGAATAACCATTCCCAAAATACTTTTTATCAAAGTCGTTTTTCCACAACCATTCGGACCAATTAAAGCAATGCATTCTCCTTTAGTAAAGGAAAGATTAATGTTGTTTAAAACCTCTAATTTTCCAAATTTTTTATATATATTTTTTATTTCAATCATAATGGTAATGAATGCATTAGAGGTGAATTGTCTATAAAATTATCTGGAGTTATGCTGGGCAAAACTTTTTCGGATTTATCCAAAAGTGTGATCATGAAACTCCGAAACAACAACATCGCCGAGGGATTATTTTCGACTAAAACCGCGAATAAACTCAACGGATGATACGGCACATCGCCGACACCATTTTTGTCTAAATCATATCCTTCGTACTTATCCCAATAATTGGTATCAAACTTGTTTAAAACTAAACTTCCGTTAGTTCCCATATCAAAAGTATTTCCAATAAAATTATTATTCACGATTTCATTGTCTACGCAACTGGCCTGAATTTTCATCGCCCAACCGTTGGCTTCAAATACGTTTTTTTCAACCCGAATCCTATTGGTTCCTTCCATGTGAATTCCAGAAGTGTTTTTAGAAAATTTATTTCCAATGATATGACTGTCCGTGATTTCCTTAAGGAATAATCCATAAGCGCCATCGCCCCAATTTTCTTCGAAATAATTATTGAACATCTTGACATTTTTGGTAAACATTACCGCAACGCCCGCACCGTTATTCTTAAAAACATTGGTAATATACGCGTCGTCATTAGAGAACATAAAATGCAAGCCATAACGAATATTGTTAGTTGAAATATTCCTCCAGATAACGGAATTGGTAACAAATTCAAAATAAATCCCATCCCGATGACCAGAAATGGTGTTAGCGATAATTTGGAGATTCTCACTTTTCCAACAATGAATTCCGTTACCTATTTGCTGTTCTTCTTTGCCATAAGCTACAATTGTATTATTTTTTATCAGGCAGTTTTTACCATTTTGGATGTAAATTCCAAAAAAATTATCATCTAAAATATTGTTCTGTATAACAACATGATTTTTATTGTACACTTTAATTGCGCAGGGATCTTCGAGTGAGGCATACCCTGATTTTATCACTTTGAAACCTTGCACAACCACACTATCTGCTTTAATGGAAAGTACTTCATACTTTTTTTGTCCATCTAAAACCGGATATCCTATACCCAGAAAAACAATTCTTTTGTCAATAACAATATTGCCTTCACGATACACACCTTTATGCACTAAAACCGTGTCACCTATTTTAGCCAGATTAATGGCTTTTTTTATTGATTTTATCGGTTTGTTATCGCCAACTTCAATCACATGAGCATGAAGGAATGAAGAATAAAACAGAAATATGTAGAGAATTTTTTTCATTATTTTTAAAATTAAACCATCAGAATTTAATTAAGAGAACACATTGTTCTTAATTCCATACTGATTTAAAAAACGACTGGTTTATTTTGTAATTACTGCTTCCCAAGTAACTGGTTTTGCTTTTAATTTTATTCCAAATTCCTTTGCTTCATTTTCAGAAGAAAAAGCAATAACGCCGCCTCTCATCGGGCTTTGAATGGTTCCTCCGGAAAGGAAGAAAGCAGTTTCGGCAGGAATTAAAACATTATCTTGGGTATAATTATTCACATAATGAGCGGTCATTTTTGTGTTGGCATTTTCTTTTTCATAATGCATCATACACATGATATCGTCAAATTTGAAAACTCTTCCTTTTTCAGTAATCACTTCGGCCGCATATTTACCATCGGCGATAGTCATTTTACAAAAATCGCACGTATCAACGTTCAATTTAATGGGAACCACTTCCGTTTTGGCGCAGGAAAAAAAAGAAAAAGATAAAAAGACAAACAAAGCTGCCGTTGTATTTGATTTTTTAAATTTATTCAATAGATTAGTTTCTTTGATAACCAATAAAAACAATAAAAATCCCGAAGCAATTAACATCCATCCTCCAATATCCGGAATAGAATACGCTCCAAAATTCAGGAGTTGTTTGTATCCTATTAATGGCGGCTGATACGACATCCCCGGTACTCTAATTGCCGCATTCGGATCCAGATTATGCCCGTATTCATAATTCCATCGGTAAAAATCGACTCCTGCTAATATTCCAAAAAGAATAAATGAAATGAACAAGGCATAGAGTCCTTTTTTCTTTGCAATTATCGCAACTGCCAAAGCACAAAATGCAAAAAAACCAATGATATAAGGCAATACAGTAAACTCTATAAAATCTTCTTTATGCAGGGTTTTCATGCCAATATAATGGTTCAATCCATTAATAATCTCGACATCGCCACCTATTTTATTAGCATGCAACTGCAATACTAAACCTTCGGGATATTGAGGAGCTGACAATTCAATTCTCCACATTGGAACAAAAACAGATGACACTAATAGCACCATCACCAACAAAAGCATCACCTTTGAAAGCGTTGAAATTTTTGGATTATTCATGATTTTTTTATTAAAAAAGGGAACAAACTAAATAATTTGTTCCCTCTTGAATTTGAAGTGATTCTTATTTAGCCGGCATATTTGTTCCTAAGCTAAACGTTAGGGGAACACTACTTCCCGCTGGAGAAACTCTTAGATATCCTGACATTTCCTGATGCAGCGCACTACAAAAATCAGTACAATAGAAAGGAAATATGCCTACTTTTTTCGGTATCCATTTTAAAGTGGCTGTTTCACCCGGCATGATTAACAACTCGGCATTATCAGCACCTTTTATAGCAAATCCATGGGGTACATCCCAATCTTGTTCTAAATTAGTGACATGGAAATACACCTCATCCCCTACTTTTACTCCTTCGATATTATCAGAAGCGAAGTGAGAACGTATGGAAGTCATGTAAACATGAACTTGGTTTCCTTGTCTGATAACTTTGGCTTCTTTTTCTCCTTTGGCAACATAGGAGTGATTGTTTTCTTCGATTTTATAAAATTTTAACTGACCATTGTTTCTGATTAAATCAGCGGGAGCAGATTGAGCGTAATGTGGTTCCCCAATAGTTGGATAATCCAACAAAAGCTTCATTTTATCACCACTAATGTCAAATAACTGGGCAGCTTGTGCTAATTCCGGTCCTGTTGGCAAGTATCTGTCTTTGGTGATTTTGTTGTAAACTACCATGTATTTACCGAATGGTTTTTTACTGTCTCCACCAGGAATAGAAAGATGTCCAGGAGAATAATAAACAGGCACTCTGCCTAAAATTTTTAATGATTTAATGTCCCATTTCACCACTTCTGAAGAAACAAAGAAAGTCGTATACGCATTTCCTTTTCCATCAAACTCAGTATGCAAGGGTCCTAATCCCGGTTTTTTAACTTCCCCGTATAACGCTGCTTCATATTTGATGACCGGAATACCTTCATATTCGCCATCAAATTGTTTTTTAGCAATCGCATTTTTCATTTTGTCAAAACTAAAAACAGGAATTAAAGCCGCCAATTTTCCACTACCCACAATGTATTCTCCCGTAGGATCAATATCACATCCATGAGGTGATTTTGGACATGGAATCATGTAGCAAATGTCTTTTAATATTTTAGAATCCAATACTAATACTTCCGTTCTCATTTCAGACTTTGCCGTATGCGTTTTTTCATCCCACGTATTGTGTACATATTTAGCTTTTACCTTTTTTCCTTTTCCGGCTTTAATGTACTCTTCGGCTTTTTTCCAGTTCACCGCCATAATATAATCTTTGTCATTTTGTGAAGCATTCACTTCCAGCAAAGTATTGGCTTGCTCTGTATTGTAACAAGAAAAGAAAAACCAACCGTGAGATTTGCCTTTACCGGCGTGACTTAAGTCGAAATTTACTCCCGGCGCTTCAATTTGGAAAGCAATATCCATCTCACCTGCTTTCCCTACTTTTACAAAACTCAAATAGGCTTTAAAATTTTTTTTGTAGGTATTAATAGGCACATCACCGTTAGCATTATCAGTAGGTACGCTAAATCGGGTTCCAGCTACCACATATTCCGTATTTTCGGTAATAAATGGAGAAGAGTGATTTCCAGCACTATTCGGTAATTCAATTATTTCAACTGTTTTGAACGTTTTCAAATCCACACGGGCAATTCTGGGCGTATTATTGGCATTGGCAAAAATCCAACGACCATCGACCTCACCGTTAGTTTGAGACAATTCCAAATGATGCTGATCGTCCCAAGGCACATAACCGTGAGAGGTATTCAACATTGGTTTTGTTTCTTCACTGTATCCATACCCACTTTGCGGATCTTGAGAAAATATTGGAACTACTCTCAATAATCGTGCACTTGGCAAACCATATACGCTCATTTGTCCGCTAAAACCTCCAGAAACGAAATTATAGAATTCGTCATATTTTCCCGGAGCAACATAGACTTTTTGAGCTGCGTCACCTCCTACGGCATCTGCAGTATCTTTAGGTCTGCAAGAACCAAAAAATGCACTGACCAAGACTATGGAAAGACTTGTTTTTATAAAAATATTGTTCATGTTATTTTGAGTTAAATTATTTTACTCCGTCATTTTTACGCATATATTCCAACAAGTTTCTGGCATCGGTATCCGTCAAAGCTTGATTTGGCATACGAACCAAACAAAGTTCCAGTTGCGCTTGAAGTGCTGGATCTTTATCAATCATTGGATCTGGATTAGTGATGAAGTTCATAATCCATTCTGGTTTTTGTCGCTGAGTAACGCCTTTCCATCCTGGACCAACTAATTTTTCATCGGTCAACTTATGGCAAGAAGAACATTTAACGGATTGTATTTTTTCGCCTTCGGCAGCCATTGCCTCATCCAATTTATCGCCTAGATCTACTGAGGTGTGTTTTCCGATACCTCTGTTTGGATCATACGCAACCGCATCGGTTGGGTTTGTTGCAGATTCTTCAGAAGGTGCAGCAGTATCTTTTGAAAAATCATCGTTGGTTTTGGTTTTATCACCACATGAAGTCAACATTACGAATGCAACTACAAAAAAAGTTAATTTGTACATAAATTTGTTTTTAGAATTGTTTAACAAATTTGCGATTAGATTAGCGCATTAATTATGACTGGAATCATACTTAATTCGGTATTTCTTTCCGTTTTTTTAACTGAACTTGGTAAACCAAACGATAAACTTTTGTTAACGATTAAACTTTTTAAACCGACCCTTGTCTTATATCTATAAAACTTAAAACAACACAAATTGAAAAAATTATTTATCGCTGCATTATTAGCTGTCGGAATGACAAGCTTTGCACAAGAAAGAAAAGTAGTTACAGAAAGAGCTCCAAAGGAGCAAATGTCATTGGAGCAAAGAAACCAATTGCAATTAAAAAAGATGACTTTGGAATTAGATTTGAATGCTTCTCAGCAAAAAGAAATGAGTACAGTTATTGCTGAACAAAGTACCAAAAGAGATGCTAGAATGGCGGAGAGAAAAGCGAGCAAAGATTCGGCTAATAAACAACTTACTGCTGCCGAGCTTTTTGCTAAGAAAAATCAAATGTTAGACGAGCAAATTGTGATGAAAGAAAGAATGAAAAAAATTCTTTCAGCTGACCAATACAAAAAATGGGAGGACATTAAAGGGAAAAGACATCACGCAATGAAAAAAAGAATGGTGCACCATAAAGACGGAAAACCAGCAAGAATGATTGATAAAAAATAATCTGTCCACTTGCAATATTTCATCTTATTTTATAAAAAAGCCCCAAAATTGGGGCTTTTTTGCGTTTAAAATGTTTTCGAAACTTTATCTATCGCTCTGATGGTAAAATCTAAATCCTCATACGTTAACGCATCGGTAATAAACCACGTTTCATAAGCGGAAGGCGCGATATAAATTCCTTCCTGCAACAATCCGTGGAAGAATTTCTTGAACGTTTCGTTATCTCCTTTTGCTGCTGTATGAAAATCAACCACCGGAGCAGCATCAAAATGAACCGAAATCATCGAGCCAATGCTGTTGATTGTAAATGTAACGTTATTTGCTTTCAACACTTTATCAATCCCTGCAGCCAAATACGCTGTTTTCTCTTCTAATCTTTGAAAAATAGCACGATCACTATCTAATGCTTGTAACATCGCTAATCCTGCAGCCATTGCCAACGGATTTCCAGACAATGTTCCTGCTTGGTAAACGGGACCGATCGGAGACAAATAATTCATGATTTCCGCACGAGCGGCAAAAGCACCGACAGGCAATCCTCCACCGATTACTTTGCCGAAGCAAACGATATCAGCCGCTATATTAAACAATTCCTGAACCCCACCAGCGGCGAGTCTGAAACCGGTCATTACCTCATCAAAAATCAATAGAATTCCGTTATCGGTACACAATTGGCGTAAGCCTTCCAAAAAGCCTTTATTAGGCGGTATACAACCCATATTGCCCGCAACAGGTTCTACGATTATGGCAGCAATTTCATTTTTATTTGCTTCGATTAAAGTGGCTACGTTTTCTAAATCATTGTATTGTGCCAGCAAAGTATCCTTGGCCGTTCCTACAGTTACTCCCGGACTATTTGGTGAACCAAAAGTAATTGCTCCGCTTCCCGCCTGTATTAAGAACGAATCCGAATGACCGTGATAACAGCCTGCAAATTTTATTATTTTATCTCTTTTGGTAAAACCGCGAGCCAGTCTTACAGCACTCATACAAGCTTCGGTACCGGAGTTTACAAATCTGATTTTATCGATATTTGGGACCATCGACACAGCCAAAGCTGCAATTTGTGTTTCCAATTCTGTTGGCATTCCAAACGAGGTTCCTAACTTCGCTTTCTCAATCACAGCTTGTACAACTGGTTCGTAAGCATGTCCTAAAATCATTGGTCCCCATGAATTGATATAGTCAATCAAACGGTTTCCGTCTTCATCGTACAAATATGCGCCTTTGGCACTTTTGACAAAAATTGGCGTTCCGCCTACTGCTTTAAATGCTCTTACCGGCGAGTTCACGCCTCCTGGAATTACTTTTTCTGCCTCAGCAAAAAGCTGACTACTTCTTTGATATAACATTTAAAATTTGGATTTTATATTTGATACATTTCAAAGAATAAAACTATTGGTAAATTTCCAACTGTTGTCCAATTGAAAGCGCATTCTCTACCAGATTGTTTTTTTCTTTTAACTCTTTTATCTCTAAATTAAATCTTTTTGAAATAGAATATAACGTGTCTCCTTTTTGCACCACGTATGAAATCAGATTCTTATCTCTATTTATTTTTGAATTTTTTGGTTCAATTTTCAAGTCTTCAATCATTTGATTGGATTTCAAAACATAATCCACCTCTAAAACCTGATCATCATATTGATGCAATTTGTATCGTTGGATATATGATATTAGCTTATCCGGGTATTTTGGGTCCGTTGCATAACCGGCTGCTTTAAGTCCTCTCGCCCAAGCTTTATAGTCGCCTTTTGAGCAATCAAATAATTTAGAATATCGACTTCTGCCAGTCAAAAACAGTGCGTGATCTTTGTAAGACTCCGATACATTATCGTACTTCCTAAAGCATTCCTGAGCAGCATCGTCATCGTGTTTTACACTTTCGCCGGTCCAGCCTTCATGGCATTTTATACCAAAGTGATTATTAGCGGTTACTGCTAAATCTCCCCGTCCCGCACCAGATTCCAATATTCCCTGAGCTAAAACAATACTTGCAGGAATACCATAAACTTTCATGTTATCCATTGCAATATCTTTAAATTTAGTAATATAATTAGCCACAACATCGCTGCTAACCACTGTTTGTGAAGTGGATACAATTACTTCCGTTACCTGATTTGTGTATACTTGTTTGGGTGGATTTGTTGTAATCGGCTGTTTTACAGGCACCTTTAAAACTGATGCTTTTGTACCGATTGTCTTTTTAACTTTACGAACTATTTCCGTTTTTGGTTTTAACGGCGCTTTTTTTGTTGTTGTAATAACTGGTTTTGAGGCATTACAGCCTACCATCGTTATCGTTATAAAAATTAGTAGGATTTTTTTAAACATAGATATCTAGTGTTGGTAATTGTTTGTTTTTTAATTTCATATTCATTCCCTGAATTCCTTGAATTCCACCAGTATGAATAAGTAAAATTTTTGATTTTGCAGGAAAATAATTCTTTTTTATCAAATCTACAACGCCGAAAACCATCTTTCCAGTATAAATAGGATCTAAAGGAATTTGATTTTCTAGATAAAAGTGATTGATAAACACAATTAATTCTGCAGTAACTTTCGCGTATCCACCAAAATGATAGTCCGTTACTAACTCCCAATTGTCATTTTGGACAAAATTACGAATTTCCTCTTTTAAAAAATCACCTTTTAAAGCAGGAAATCCTAAAACTTTTTGGTGCGGTAAAACACTATTAATAATTCCCGAAATAGTTCCGCCAGTCCCTACTGAACAACAAATGTAATCAAAATCCGCATCTTCCGAAGTTAGTATTTCCTCACATCCTTTGATGGCTAAATCATTTGTTCCGCCTTCTGGAATGTGATAAAAACCCCCAAATTTTTGTTTTAAGTTTTCCAAAAAAGAACCTTCACTTTTTAAGCGGTAATCTTCTCTTGAAATAAATTCCAATTGCATGCCACAATTTTGCGCAAATAATAAAGTGGGATTTTCAGAAACTTTACCCGATAATTCATCTCCGCGAATAATCCCGATAGTTTTAAATCCTTTTTCATTTCCGGCAAAAGCTACCGCGGCAATGTGATTCGAAAAAGCTCCTCCAAAAGTCAACAGCGTTTCTTGATTTTCTACTTTCGCCTGAAGCAAATTATACTTCAATTTTCTAAACTTATTACCCGAAACAAATGGATGGATCAAATCCTCCCTTTTGATTTGCACTGAAATAAAGTTCGGAAACACCGTAATTAACTTTTGATTCAAACTGTTTTATTTTTTACAAAGATAAAATTAATCTATTATAAAAAGTGCAACCTCCATGGATTGCATTTCTGTGTTTCTCATTTCTGAATTTTAGTTTTTAATAATCACTTTTTTACCAACCGCTAATTTGTCTTTCGTGGTCAATTTTACAATGTAAATTCCATCCCCTAAACCTGAAGTTGAAAATTTGTACGAAGTATCCACCCCTAAATCTTTTTTAACAAAAATTAATTTACCCGCTACATCGTATAAACCGCAGGTCTCAAGATCCATCAATAAAGGATTATCTATTGTTAAATTTTTCGTTAAATTATTTTGAAAAATCATAAAACTCTCCTTGGCTGCCTCTTCGACTCCCAAAGTTGAGTTGCTTTTGAAGGTAATTTCGAACTGAGTATTATTCTCTCCAGCCGGCAAATCTAATTCATGAAAGTCATTTTTAATATCATAAAATAAATCTTTTACTTTGTCGTGTAAGTAAACCGTACTTACTCCCGTAAAGTTAACTATTTCTTTTACTGTAATTTTATAATTAGCGGCTCTATCATTTCTAAAACCAATGGGGATTTTTTTATCAATGTCAAAATTTATTGCATTAATAACAAAATCCCCGCCTTCTAAAACAAAGTAAACATCTGCCGGTGTACTATCACTCGAAGACATGGCATCCATACCACGATCAATTCCATCAGTCGCTTCAGGAATTAAGGTTAAAGCCAATTGCCGCACTCCTTGATTGTTCATCAACGTATTGAATTTTATTTGTGGAGTGGGTGCTAAACTTACTGTTGTGTAATCAAATCCTGATAAAGATTGTGTTTTAGCCATGTAACCAGTATTGATTTTTGGTGTAGTAATATTCCCCGCCAACTTGGCTAATGAACTGTTTAATTCTTCTTTGACAAATACTCTATAACTGTTTTTCATTTGAACAAAACCGTTTGCTTTTCCATCGATTAAGAAACCTTGACCAATTGGCGAAAAACGTTTTTCATAATTTTTTCCTGATCCGCCTGCTGATCCTTCATTTCCGGAACCATCATACGAATAAAAAGTAGCAGGAGTATAAACCCCGGCACTTCCCAAATTACCTGGAGCAAAAGCCCCATAGCCCCCTTTGTAATCCGCTATAAAGTGAGAATTAACTGTTGGATCTTGCTCCCAAAAATAAGCAATCCCGGTGCAATTTGTTTCGCCAATTAAAAAGGCGGATAAGTCAATTGCTGACGGATACGGATTTCCTGTCAAAGTAAATTGCTCAATTGCAACGGATATTGCAATAACGCCATCATTCGGTTTTCCTCTAAAATCATAGCGCTGTTTACTTCCCGGATTGTTCTGAACTCCATTTACTGTTGTAGCATTAGTTCCCGAAGTTCCTTTCATTGTAAATCCTTCTCCAGCATTCAAACTGGAACTAGATCCTACCTGAATCCAACTGGAGTAATTTGATGAAATGGTTAATTTATTTATCCAATATGGGGCTATCGACAAAGGACTCGCTGCACCATTATAATTATTCATTGGTAGTATTGATGGCTCATTAAAGGTAATCAAACTGGCAACATCTTTAAGTTGAGTCACTCCAAAAGGAGAATTTCCCTGAGTAATATTCGTTGCTCCCACTGGAGAACACCAGTAATTATATTGAAAATTATTAGTTGTTCCTTCCTGAAAAACAGATAAACTACCCAATCCTTTATTTGTACCGATGGAAGTTAATCCTTGCAAAAGCTGTCCATTTTCCCTCAAATAAAAATTGCTGGTAGCTGCATTTAGTTCTAATTGTTGGTTGATAAAAACAACTTCGTTACTGGAAAAAATATAACTGTTAGGACTTATATACATCTGGGCACAGACATTGTTTTGAATTAAAATTCCAGTCACAATAAGCAGTGATTTTTTAAGTATTTTTGAGTTCATAAACATATGAATTAAGTTAATTTATAAATATTATTTATTATTTTAACACGGTATGGCTTTAAATTAAATCAAAGAGTTTTACGACTTAAAATGAAACTATTAAGCTTAAAAATTAATTATTTGTAGTCTTTTTATTTATTTATATTTATAAAAGGATGTAATGATTAATATTTTCATATAAAATTACAAAAAAAAGACAATAGCACAGAGCAATATTACCGACAAAAAGTATAAAAAATCGTTTAAATACATCTTTTTAAATTTATATTGTATAATTTCTTACATAATTAAATTTACAAGAAAGGTGAAATAATGACAAAGCACAGTAAAAAAATTTTCAACAAAAAAAGAGTTAATTGATGGAGATTGATACTTTTTATGGCGTTAAAAGTCCTAGCGAAAAGAAATCAGAATGACAACTAAAAGCAAAGTGTAAAAATCTTAATGCAGTATAATTTGTTTTTAAATAAACACTATTTTTCCAAAAACAAATAGTTAAAAAAACTAAAAAAAGGTCTCTTTTTTAAATATTCTAAATTAGATTCATTCGCATAAGCTTCCCTTTCAAAACTAATGTTTCTGTACGCTAAGTCAGAATTTTTATATTGAGCTAAACGAACAAGATATTCTGTCAAATAGAAAACAAAAAAAGGAATTATTAAAAGTTCCATTTGTTGTTGAAGATGAATTTTTTCATGATTTAAAAAAACCATATTTTCTTTATCCGCACTATTTTTTATAAATACAAAAGGAAATACGGCCAATCCATGATAGCCCTTGGGAATTAAATGTTTAGTAACAATTAGAAACATTGTGTGCTCAGATTATCAATGTAAACCTATTATTTAGCAAATAACTAAAATTAAATTGAAAAGTTGAAATATTATCAGGCAATTTAATTATCCTAAAAAAATTAATATTCATATATAGAACAATTATTTAAGGATAATAAGACCAGTGAAATTTCTAAAAAATACAAAATTTAATAAAATTTATTTTAAATTTTATTCTTAACTAGATTCAACTAATTAATGCAACTTTTAGGGGGGAGATAAAGACATTTTTTCAAAAGAAAGGACTTTTAAAAAGCCCTCTCTCTCGAATGGAATAAATGTTCTTTATTTGCTCCTGA
>NZ_JAFCUP010000011.1:0-97810 GCF_049896585.1 Flavobacterium sp. DSR2-3-3 | reverse complement strand
TTAAGGTGGTTATTGCGGCGGGGCTCACCTCTTCCCTTCCCGAACAGAGTAGTTAAGCCCGCCTGCGCAGATGGTACTGCAGTTATGTGGGAGAGTATGTCGTCGCCTTTCTTTGAAAACCCCGTTCTGATGAACGGGGTTTTTTGTTTTATAGGCATCTGAAGCTGTTAGATAGCGATGCGGTTTGGCGCCTTTTTTTAAACTGAATAAAATTCGCGGTGTATTAAATCCTCATCATTCAAATGATGAGGATTTTTTTGGATCAAGTCGAATACCTGTGGATCGATAAAAATTAAGCATAAATATTAGTTAGTCTAAAAAGGAAGAATTCTATTTTTCTAACTCCTCTAAATTGCGATCTAAATGCTTTTATTTAGGCATTGAAAGATTCGGCCGAAGCATTTGTACTTCTGTTATCAAAATAGTTCAATATGGTTTGATAATGATTCATTATAGATCTTGAGATTGTATTGAAAGACTTAAACCCAGATTGATTTACTTTCTCGTGCCATTTGGCTGACCTTTAAGGTTCAATAATTTTATCGGTTGTTTTCTCAAAGAAATTTTTTAGATTCTTTGCTACATTGTATGCTTTTTCGATATTGGGATACAATTCATATAATAATGCGGCACGGTCTATTTGGTTTTACTCACATTTTTATTTGAATTTTGGTCTTCGTGATGTGCTTCGCAGTTCTGACCATTTTGATTTGTTTTTACACAGAAAGTATCGGCTTCTAGCCAGTAATTGTAACTATTGTCGGCAAATTGGAAAGTATAGAATGATTATTTCATTAAAGAATTTTTTGGGATTTAAATTGTGGTGACGATTTTCTATTGGAATTAAATTGATCTCTTTTAAGTGAAGATGAAGTGTCTCTATTCCTTTTTTGTAAATTATTATTTCGAAGTAATCAACAATAAGTTCTGGTTATAATAATTTTATAAGTTCATCAAAAGAATCTACTTCTAATGGTTGTATATAAATTTAAATATCCCTTATTTAATATTTCTCTACAACTTTTAGAACTGTTTCCGTAGTACTCAAAAAGATTAGATAATTGGAATAATAAAAAATAAATTTTTAGAACAACTCAAGATAGCGATTTAAAAGTTTTGATTTTAGAATTGAAAGATATAGTTTGATCATTAATGCTTTGATAGTCAAAGTAATTTAATTTTGATGGATAATTAATCATTGTTGTGTTAAGGACACTATCAAAGCTCTTTAATTTTGATTTATTTACAATTCTTTATTAGTGCGCTAATTTTAGCATAGCCATATTTTATCATCATATGAATTGTGAATATTTCGTAATTTATGTGATAATTTGTTTACATTTCTTATAGCAGTATATAACCCAAATAAAAGATTAGCTCTTTCTTCTTGCTTAATTGGTTCACTTATCTTAATTTATAATGTAAATAGCGAATTGTATCTAATTATAGTTGTGCAGTATCGCCTTTATTCAATAGGTGAGTGGTATGTAGTTCATTTTCGGATTTTGCCGGTAATATTAAGTGATTCTTGATGTTCATAATGTTTAATCGCTGTTTCATCTTAATTTCTTTGAAAGCTATATAGTTAATTTTTGTGTAAGTATATGTTCGGTTTCTTGTATTGGTTTCGGAAAACATTTTCTATGTATTAACTTCACAGAATTACCTATTTTTACCATAACTTTTATAAAGGCTTGTCTTTTTTTAAATCAATTTTCCTGACTGTCGCAATAACTTGTTTAGTCGTAGTTCCGGCAGCAATAACCATTTAGTGCCGTTTTTTACCTTTTTATATTTATTGATAACAATAGTCTAAAGTTCTCATTTAACAAGTGCTACTTCATCAATCGGTAAATGAGTTCCATGTTTTTGGGTAAATAATTACTAGGTGAACATGTTCTGTAGTTTCCCAAGTTGGAAATGAACTGTGGTGTTTTTGGATTGTCTTTGGAATGTTTTACCACTAATGCTAAAGAAACTTTGAATAGTGTGTAAGTCAGTTGCTGTATTATCCATTAGTATTTTTAAAAAAGATGGAAGTTCTCTCGTCATAGGTGGTTTTTATCAGCGAACTACAAATGTTTTTTGATGATTTCCTCGATAATTTTATATTTCTAAAGACAACGTTTACTACAAAAAATATACAGTCTTACGTTGAAGAGTGAAATCTTGGATATTAATTTCATCTAAAAAGGCTGTAAATACAAATTCTGGAATATCAAACTTTTTTGTTGCTGTGACTTTTTCTTCGAAATATAGCTGTAGGTTTTCTTCAGAACTAATAGCAGAAACTTTTTCAAAGTCGTTTATTAAAAAATGAGTAAGCATTAATTTTTATAGTTCCATAAGAATTATATCCACATTGTTACTGTAATAAATATTTTCTTTTTTATCAAATTCTCCATAGGTTTTGCCCCTTATCGTTAAATAATAATTTAATGTAAAATCAAAAACCAATAAGTGTGATTAAATTTCCTATTTCTATAATTTTTTTAAAAATTTAAATTTTATCGGAACAGTTTTAAATCATTTTCTTTCTAATTTAACAAGCAATTAGTATCTATTTGATGTTCGCAAATTATTGCTTTCTCAGAATTATTAAGTTAATTTCTTAATTTTGTTTTAAGATTTTTAAAGACTGTAAAAATTCTCCTTTTGCTTTAATATTTTATTCCTGAGTAATTACTTCTTGTGATGTTAGTAGTCATATAAATTAAAATTTTCTTTAAATACTTGTTTTAGTTTAAATTTATCAATAAAATGTCATTGACTTTATGCTGGTTTATATTATTTATGTATATGATTAACAGTTGTTTAAATATGTTGTTATAAAATAGTTAATTTTTTATTAAAATTTGATTTGTTCAATGGAAATAAAATTATACTTTTATTTTTTTAAATTATTAGTCATTTATTTTAAATTACAAGTAATATTATATTAATTACAAAATTGGGTTTATGAAGAAAAAATTACTTTTATTTTTACTGTTTAGTTTATTATTTGGTTTCTTTTTAAGTTCGAAGAATATTAATAATGATATAAATTTTTACCAGCGAGGTTTTAAGGTTTCTACGAAATCATTACATTCGGATACAATAAAAAAGCAGAAAAAGAATTCAAGAAGTTTAAAAAATTCAAGAATTCTGGCTGTTTTGCCTTCTCCTTTAATAACTGCAGGGAGTTCCTGTAGCGATGGTGTGAATCCGGTACAAGTCAATGTTTATGCTTTTGGAGTAAATGGTAATGAGACTATTGAGTGGTATACTTCTCAATCATCAGGTATTCCTATATATACCGGGAGTGTTTACAGTCCAAGTATTAGTGCTACGAGAACCTATTACGTACAGAGTAGATCTGGAGGAGATACCAGCATTCGAGTACCTGTTGTTGCGTCTGTTTATATTGTTCCTCCTGCAGTCTTCTTGACAGTTTCTCCAGCTAATAGTACTTCTTCTCCTTTGTGCATAGGTACATCAGTCACTTTTACGGCTACTGGAGGAGGTGATTTATTTGAATTTTCAGTAGATGGTGTTGTTAAGCAAGTTATGTCAACAAACAAAATTTTTGTAACTAATGATTTAACAGATGGTCAAGTAGTAAGGGTGCGTACTAGATATGCCGTAAATTTTGATGGAAATGTTACAGAAAAAGCGTGGGGAACGGGTTCTTTAGAAGATAATTTTCTGTCAGTTCCGTTATCTTCCACTGCTTCAACTGGATACATTAATTCTTTAAAAATAAGCTCAACAGAAGATAAATTAATATTTGGAATACTTGGAAAGTCACTTAGTAACAGAAGAATTTTGTTATTTCTTGACACAAAAACCGGAGGGTTCAATATTTCTAATTATGGAGATGAAGCTGGGTCGATTCCTACCGTTAATGCCTTTAATTATTTTAATAATAACCCAAGTACGTTTGACTCTTATTTTCAAGCAGATTATTGCCTTGCTATTGGAACAGATTCAGGTGAAACTAATTATAGTGCGGATATAATTGAATTAAGAACTGGAACCTCAATTAAAACAAATTTAGGAATAGCAGCCACAGGAATTCCTTCTTCTGTAATGGGAGTGAATAAAAATAACGCTGGAATAAAGGACTACAGTTTAGGCTTTGAAGTCGAAATTTTAAAATCACTCTTAGGATATACAACTGGGGATATTAAATTTTTTGCTATGACTTTGGCTGATCAGGATGAACCGAATTATTTGGTTACAAATTCTTTTTTAAGTCCAGAGAGAAGTAGTAATTTAGATTATGGAAATGGAGCTGTGGATTATAATTTGAAAGACCCAAATCCTGTTGTAGTTGCAGCATCTGCATTGACACCGTGTTACTCAGAGGCTAATATTACAATGAGTTTTGCTGAGAAGCCAACGGATGCTACTGTTGGCGGAAACCAGTCCAAGTGTATTCTTACAAGTGATCCTTTAGGTGGCAATACACCGTCAGTTGGAACGGGTTCTTGGTCAAAAAAATCTGGACCGGGAACGGTTGCTTTTAGTGATAGTACAAATGGATCTTCAACAGCTTCAGTTAGTGTTGAAGGAGTTTATGTGTTTACTTGGACCATTACAAATGGCCAATGTACTCCATCGTCAGCTGATATCAGTGTAGAATACAATGTAACACCTTCTCCAGTAATCGATGCAATAACGCAGCCAACTTGTTCTGATAATTCAGGTAGTGTTTTATTGAGGGGATTACCATCAGTAGGTACTTGGATTATAACACCGTCTTCAGGTAGCCCTGTATCTGGATCTGGCAGCACTTATTTATTTGGGAACTTATTAGCATCCACGAGTTATACTTTTACAGTTACGGGTTTAAATAATTGTACTTCTGTTCCATCGTCACCGGTATCCATTAATGCGATTCCAACTCCTCCGGTTTCACCAACAACGGCGAGTGTCATACAACCAACTTGTGCGACTCCATCGGGAAGTATCTCAATCACCACACAATCTGGAGTGGAATACAGTTTGAATGGAACAACGTATCAATCTTCGAATATATTTTCAGGATTGGCACCAAATACTTATACTTTGTATGTAAGAAATACAGCAGATAATACTTGTGTAACCCCATCTTCAGCTGCAGTCACGATTAATGCGATTCCAAATCCTCCGGTTGTACCAACAACGGTGAGTGTGATTCAACCAACGTGTGCGACTCCATCGGGAAGTATTTCAATTACCACACAAACAGGAGTAGAATACAGTTTGAATGGAACAACGTATCAAACTTCGAATACATTTTCAGGATTGGCACCAAATACTTATACTTTGTATGTAAGAGATACAGCGGATAATACTTGTGTAACCCCATCTTCAGCTGCAGTCACGATTAATGCGATTCCAACTCCTCCAGTTGTTCCGACAACTTCAAGTGTAATACAACCAACTTGTGCGACTCCATCGGGAAGTATTTCAATCACCACACAAACAGGAGTAGAATACAGTTTGAATGGAACAACGTATCAAACTTCGAATACATTTTCAGGATTGGCACCAAATACTTATACTTTGTATGTAAGAAATACAGCGGATAATACATGTGTAACGCCATCTTCGGGTGCAATCACGATTAATTCGATTCCAACTCCTCCGATTGTTCCGACAACAACGAGTGTAATACAACCAACGTGTGCGACTCCATCGGGAAGCATTTCAATCACCACACAAACAGGCGTAGAATACAGTTTGAATGGAACGACGTATCAATCTTCCAATATATTTTCAGGATTGGCACCAAATACTTATACTTTGTATGTAAGAAATACAGCGGATAATACTTGTGTAACCCCATCTTCAGCTGCGATTACGATTAATGCGATTCCAACTCCTCCGGTTGTACCAACAACGGCGAGTGTGATTCAGCCAACGTGTGCGACTCCATCGGGAAGCATTTCAATCACCACGCAATCTGGTGTAGAATACAGTTTGAATGGAACAACGTATCAAACTTCGAATGTATTTTCAGGATTGGCACCAAATACTTATACTTTGTATGTAAGAAATACAGCGGATAACACTTGTGTAACGCCATCTTCGGGTGCAGTCACAATTAATGCGATTCCAAATCCTCCGGTTGTACCAACAACGGCGAGTGTGATTCAACCAACGTGTGCGACTCCATCGGGAAGTATTTCAATTGCCACACAATCTGGAGTGGAATACAGTTTGAATGGAACAACGTATCAAACTTCGAATGTATTTTCAGGATTGGCATCAAATACTTATACTTTGTATGTAAGAAACACAGCGGATAATACATGTGTAACGCCATCTTCGGGTGCAATCACGATTAATGCGATTCCAACTCCTCCGGTTGCACCAACAACGGCGAGTGTGATTCAGCCAACTTGTGCGACTCCATCGGGAAGTATTTCAATTACCACACAAACAGGAGTAGAATACAGTTTGAATGGAACAACGTATCAATCTTCGAATGTATTTTCAGGATTGGCACCAAATAATTATACTTTGTATGTAAGAAATACAGCGGATAACACTTGTGTAACACCATCTTCAGCTGCGATTACGATTAATGCGATCAAGGTAATTCTTACGCCAACTGCTGAAAGTGTTGTTCAGCCTACATGTGCGACTCCATCGGGAAGTATTTCAATCACCACGCAATCTGGAGTGGAATACAGTTTGAATGGAACAACGTATCAAACTTCGAATACATTTTCAGGATTGGCAACAAATACTTATACTTTGTATGTACGAAATACAGCGGATAATACATGTGTAACACCATCTTCGGGTACAATCACAATTAATGCGATTCCAACTCCTCCTGTTGTTCCGACAACTTCAAGTGTCATACAACCAAGTTGTTCGACTCCATCGGGAAGCATTTCAATCACCACGCAATCTGGTGTAGAATACAGTTTGAATGGAACAACGTATCAAACTTCGAATGTATTTTCAGGATTGGCACCAAATACTTATACTTTGTATGTAAGAAATACAGCGGATAATACTTGTGTAACCCCATCTTCAGCTGCGATTACGATTAATGCGATTCCAACTCCTCCGATTGTTCCGACAACAACGAGTGTCATACAACCAACTTGTGCGACTCCATCGGGAAGTATTTCAATCACCACACAAACAGGAGTAGAATACAGTTTGAATGGAACAACGTATCAAACTTCGAATATATTTTCAGGATTGGCACCAAATACTTATACTTTATATGTAAGAAATACAGCGGATAACACTTGTGTAACGTCATCTTCGGGTGCAGTCACAATTAATGCGATTCCAACTCCTCCGGTTGTACCAACAACGGCTAGTGTGATTCAACCAACGTGTGCGACTCCATCGGGAAGCATTTCAATCACCACGCAATCTGTTGTAGAATACAGTTTGAATGGAACAACATATCAATCTTCAAATACATTTTCAGGATTGGCACCAAATACTTATACTTTGTATGTAAGAAACACAGCGGATAATACATGTGTAACGCCATCTTCGGGTGCAGTCACGATTAATGCGATTCCAAATCCTCCGGTTGTACCAACAACGGCGAATGTGATTCAGCCAACTTGCGCTAGTCCATCGGGAAGTATTTCAATCACCACACAATCTGGAGTGGAATACAGTTTGAATGGAACGACGTATCAATCTTCGAATGTATTTTCAGGATTGGCACCAAATACTTATACTTTGTATGTAAGAAATACAGCGGATAACACTTGTGTAACACCATCTTCAGCTGCGATTACGATTAATGCGATTCCAAATCCTCCGGTTGTTCCGACAACTTCAAGTGTTATACAACCAACTTGTGCGACTCCATCGGGAAGTATTTCAATTACCACTCAATCTGGTGTAGAATACAGTTTGAATGGAACAACGTATCAATCTTCGAATGTATTTTCAGGATTGGCACCAAATAATTATACTTTGTATGTAAGAAATACAGCGGATAATACTTGTGTAACGCCATCTTCTAGTGCAGTCACGATTAATGCAATACAAGTAATTCTTATACCAACTGCTGCAAGTGTAGTTCAGCCTACATGTGCCACTCCATCGGGAAGCATTTCAATCACCACACAAACAGGAGTGGAATATAGTTTGAATGGAACAACATATCAATCTTCGAATGTATTTTCAGGGTTGGCACCAAATAATTATACTTTGTATGTAAGAAGTACAGCAGATAATACTTGTTTGAAGTCATCGGCAACAATGATAACAATAAACGCAGTTCCAACTCCTCCGGTTGTTGCAACAACGGCTAGTGTAGTTCAGCCAACGTGTGCAGTACCGTCGGGAACAATTTCGATAACTCCTCAATCTGGAGTACAATATAGCTTGAATGGTACAACTTATCAAACATCAAATACTTTTACAGGATTGGCTCCCAATAATTATATATTATATGTGAGAAATAGTGCTGACAATACATGTTCCGTACAAAGTACAGGAAGTGTAACTGTTAATCCACTTCCTTTATTGCCATCAACACCAACTCTGGTGCGGGTTACGCAACCAACTTGTTTTGTACCATCAGGAAGTATCGAGATTGCTACCCAAGCAAATGTTCAGTACAGTATAGGTAGTGGTTATCAAAACAGTGCTGTTTTTAATAATTTGGCTCCTGGAAAATATACAATGAGCGTACGATTTACAAATAGTATTGCGTGTATAACTCTAGGTTCTGAAACAATTATAAACGCTATTCCTCCACAAATTCAATTTGAAACCATAGCAGACTGTGAAAACAAAGAATATACTTTAACTGCTAATCCACTATTACGTTCATATGATCCAAACAATGTGTCTTATCAATGGAAAGATAAAGCAGGAAATTTAGTAGGTACTAATTCAAATGTGCTAAATGTAACTGATGTGATTGCGTCGAATCCAAGCGGACAAGTAGTTTTTCCAGTAACATATACGCTTACTGTCACTTCTTTAAACACCGGTTGTGAAACATCAAGTGAAGTAATTGTTGAGTCTGTTTATTGTAACATGCAAAAAGGAATTTCTCCTGATGGAAATGGTTCGAATGACTTCTTCGATTTAAGATTGATGGATGTCAAGAAACTGGAAATCTTCAACAGATATGGCATTAAGGTTTACAGTCAGAATAATTATTCCGACCAATGGAATGGTCAGTCAAGCAAAGGAGAAGATCTTCCAAGTGCTACCTATTATTATGTTATAGAATTCAACAGTGGTGAGCCCAAAACAGGTTGGATTTATCTGATCAGAGAAAAACAGTAATTAATATATTTATTAGTCCACAACTATTTTTAGTTGACTTATAAACAGAAAAAATACAGATATGAACAAAATACTATTGATGTCTCTTTTAACTCTCTTCACATGTATAGATGTAAAAGCGCAACAAAATCCACATTATACACAATACATGTATAATATGAATGTTATCAATCCGGCCTATGCAGGTTCAAAAGAGAGTGTTTCTTTTGGTCTTTTATACAGAAAACAATGGGTCAATATTGAAGATTCACCTGCTTCTTTTACTTTTTCAGGACATGCGCCAGCAGGAAAAAATGTTGGTATTGGTATCTCTTTCATATCAGATAAAATTGGACCGGTAACAGAGCAAAATGTATTTGGAGATTTCTCTTATACGTTGAAACTAGGAGATACACAACGATTGGCATTTGGTGTAAAAGGGGGAGTTTCTTTTCACAAAGTAGGACTTCGAGACATTCAATCGAGCCTGCCGGACCCATCGGAAGGTATCTTTGGAGAAGATATCAATGATACTTCATTAAATTTAGGAACAGGTTTGTTTTACTATACAGACAAATATTATGTAGCATTATCGCTTCCCAATATGATCAGATCAGCGCATTTAGATTATAATGGACGAGAATATGGCTCAAATGTTTCACATTATTTCCTTACTGCAGGTTATGTTTTCGATGTTAATTATGAGCTTAAATTCAAGCCTTCTTTAATGTTGAAGTCAGCCTTTAATGTAACGCCTTCTTTAGATCTGTCAGCTAATTTTTTATATCAGGAAAAGTTCGAAATTGGAGCAACTTACAGGTTGCAAGACAGTTTTGGCGGAATGATAAATTTTGCAGTGACTCCTGAGTTAAGAATCGGATATGCATATGATCATATCGTCTCAGATTTAAAAGTAACTGCTCCTTCGTCACATGAATTTATATTGTTATATGATTTATTTGAATCGAAAAAAGTGTCCCGATCTCCTAGATTTTTCTAAAATTTAATTACTCAACGTAATGAAAAAAAATACAATATTACTGTTTTTTGTGCTAGCTAGTTTTTCACTTAGCGCACAAAACAAAGAGACTAAAAATGCTGATAAATTATTTGAAAGCTATGATTATGTTGAAGCTGCCCAAGAATATATCGCATTAGTCGAAAATGGGAATTCCGATACGTATGTGAGCAAGCAACTCGGAGATAGTTATTTTTATACGCACAATACTGTAGAATCTGAAAAATGGTATGCTAAAGCAATACAATCTCAGCAAGATGCGGAAACCTATTATAGATATGCTCAAATGTTAAAATCTAATGGCAAATATGCGGAATCAAATACTCAAATGAAAACGTTTGTCAATTTGATGCCTAATGATCAACGTGCCGTAGCATTTACTAACAATCCAAATTTCCTCTCGGATTTAAATGATATAGAAAAGCGATTTGAGGTTGATAGAATTTCAGTAAATTCAGAACAATCGGATTTTGGTGCCGTTCTTTATGGCGATGTGCTTTATTTTGCGAGTGCCAGAAATGAAAGCAGTAAAATGTATGGCTGGAATAATGAGCCGTATTTGGATATTTACCAGTCTACATATAATGCTGATGGAAGTTATGCTGAGCCAATTTCTACTAATGAATTAAATAGCAGGTTTCATGAAGGTCCGTTGACGATGACCAAAGATGGCACTGTTATTTACTTTTCAAGTGAAAGTTTCAAAGATAAATTATTTGAGAGAGATAAAGCACATAAGCTGAAGTTTGGTCAGGTTAATTTGTATAAAGCAGTTAAAGAAATCGGAAAATGGAGTTTTATAACTCCGTTGCCTTTCAACAGTAAAAGTTATTCTACCGGCAATCCATCCATCGATAGGGATGGTAAAGTGCTTTATTTTGCTTCGAATATGCCTGGATCTGTGGGAGGAACTGATATTTGGAAAGTAATGGTGAACGATGATGGAACATTTGGCACACCAGAAAATTTAGGAACTAAAATTAACACAGTTGGTGATGAAAATTTTCCTTTTGTAACTGATGATTCCATTTTGTACTTTTCATCAAATGGATTGACAGGTTTTGGCGGTTTAGACGTTTTTTCTATTGATTTAAAAAAAGATGCGGAACCATCCAATGTAGGAAAACCAGTAAATACAGAGAAAGATGATTTCGCTTTTAGTTTTAACACAGATAAAAATTTGGGATATGTGTCTAGTAACCGTTCAGGGAAAGATCATATTTACAGTGCGAGTCCAATCTGCAATGCTCAAATTTTCGTTGCAGTCAAAAATTCTATAACTGGAGAAATACTTGCCAATTCCAAAGTTGTAATTTTGGATGCTACTAAAACTATTTTAGAAACCCAAATGTCTGATAATAATGGGGAAGTTCTTTATAATGCAGAATGTAAAAAGCCATACACGATAGAAGTTTTTAAAGATGGTTATGTTACTAAATCATTTTCAGCGTCAAGTAAGCAAGGCAAAATAAGTTTTGAAGCTGCAATTGAGCCCATCGCTGTTATTATTACAGAAACAGAAATTATATTAAATCCTATTTATTTTAATTCTAATAAAAGCGATATTACGGAACGTGGTGCTGCAGAACTTGATAAATTAGTTTATGTAATGTCGCAAAATGATGCGCTCAAGATTAATGTTAAAGCGCACACTGATTCTAGAGGAACCGATGAATACAATGTGGATTTATCAAGCAGAAGAGCTAAATCAACTGTTGAGTATATTGTCTCAAAAGGAATTAATGTTGACAGGATATCAGGAAATGGATATGGAGAATCTGAGCCTAAAATTAATTGTCAAGATCAATGCACGGAATTAGAATATGCCTTAAACAGACGTTCCGAATTTATAATTTTAAAATAAATTACGTAGTTTAAACAATAAAAAACAGGATGCCCTTAAGCATCCTGTTTTAGTTTAATATGACATTTCGTTTTTATCTAACCGTGGATTGTTTCTTGTTTGCCATAATTAGTGATAATCGAAGTTTCAAATTCAATCCATTCCTTCCAGCGTTTGTCTACATCTATATTGTCGGCATATTTTCGTGCAAATCCCAGAAAAGTAGTGTAATGACCAGCTTCGGAAATCATTAGATCTCTGTAAAAAGTAGCCAGTTCAACATCTTTTATGTTTTCTGATAAAACTTTAAACCGTTCACAACTTCTGGCTTCAATCATTGCCGAAAATAGCAATCGGTCACAAAGAGCATCTTTTCGGCTACCGTCTTTTTTCATGAATTTGAAAAGTTCATTTACATAATGGTCTTTTCTTTCCCTGCCTAAAGTCAGTCCTTTACTTTTTATTAAATTATGAACCAATTGCAAATGATCTAATTCTTCTTTTGCAATAATTAACATTTCCGTTACTAATTCTTCTAATTCAGAATTATAAGTAACTAAACTTATCGCATTGGAAGCAGCTTTTTGCTCACACCAAGCGTGATCCGTCAAGATTTCTTCTATATTTGATTCAACTATATTTACCCAACGCGGGTCTGTGGCTAATTTTAATCCTAACATAATAATGGAATTTATTTGCAACAAAATTAGTGTTTTATAATCTATTTTTGGTTCAAATGAGCGGATTGAACTCAAAATAGCATTATTTTGCATTTGAAATTTTATAATAATATGAATCAAGTTCAAAAGCTTTTAATTATTGGTTTTGTTTGGCCAGAACCTAATTCGTCTGCAGCGGGAGGAAGGATGATGCAATTGATTTCACTTTTTAAAGCGCAAGGTTTTAGCATTACTTTTGCTAGTCCTGCACAAGACAGTGATTTTATGGTTGATTTACAAGAGTACAAAGTGGAGAAAAAATCTATAGCCCTTAATAATTCCAGTTTTGATGTTTTTATAAAAGAATTAAATCCCTCAATAGTTCTGTTTGATCGTTTTATGATTGAAGAACAATTTGGTTGGCGCGTTTCGGAAAATTGTCCGAATGCGTTACGATTGTTGGATACTGAAGATTTACATTGTCTGAGATTAGCTCGTCAGAAAGCGTTCAAAGAAAACCGTCCTTTCAATACAACTGATCTGTTTGTTGAAGAGGTAGCAAAAAGGGAAATAGCCAGTATTTTGCGGTGTGATTTGTCTTTGATGATTTCCGAATTTGAAATGGATCTATTAGAATCTGCATTTAAAATAGATAAAGCTTTACTGTATTATTTGCCTTTTTTATTGGAACCAATTGACGATATGCAATTACACGAGCTGCCGTCTTTTGAAGATAGGAAAGACTTTATTTTTATTGGAAATTTTCTTCATGAACCCAATTGGAATGCCGTTCAGTATCTTAAAGAAGCGATTTGGCCATTACTTAAAAAACAAGTTCCTGAAGCTTTTCTGAATATTTATGGTGCTTATCCCTCACAAAAAATATTACAATTGCACAATAATAAAGAAGGGTTTTTAATCATGGGACGCGCTACTGATGCGCAAGTGGTAGTGAAGGAAGCGCGAGTTGCTCTAGCGCCTTTACGTTTTGGAGCAGGGATTAAAGGAAAATTATTAGAAGCGATGCAATGCGGAACACCAAGCGTAACGACGACGATTGGTGCTGAATCCATGCATGGTGATTTGGATTGGAACGGTTTTATTACGAATGATGTAACTGATTTTGTGGATGCGGCAGTGCAATTATATCAAGACAAAGCAATTTGGCATAAAGCCCAACAAAATGGAATTACAATTATCAATCAACGATATTTTAAAGGTTTATTCGAGATTGACTTTAGGACTAAAATAGAATTTTTACGATCTAATTTACAGCAGCATAGATTGAATAATTTTATGGGTTGCATGTTGCAACACCATACTTTAAAAAGCACCAAATATATGTCGCGTTGGATTGAGGAGAAAAACAAATAAAAAATCCCGTCAAGTTACAGAAACAAGACGGGATTGTATTTTAAAATCCGAGTCATTACGCAAGCATCGTAACTGGATTTTCTATGAATTGTTTCAATGTTTGTAAAAATTGAGCTCCAGTTGCACCATCAATTGTTCTGTGATCGCACGCTAAAGATAACATCATAGTATTTCCTACTACAATTTGACCGTCTTTTACAATCGGTTTTTCTACAATAGCTCCTACAGATAGGATAGCAGAATTGGGTTGGTTAATGATAGAATTAAATTCTGTAATACCAAACATTCCTAGATTAGAAACCGTAAAAGTACTTCCTTCCATTTCTGTAGGTAGTAATTTTTTGTTTTTAGCTCTTCCTGCAAGATCTCTTACGCTTCCGCCAATTTGAGATAAACTCATAGCATCTGTAAAACGTAATATAGGGACCACTAATCCGTCTTCAACAGCTACAGCAACTCCGATATTCACATGATAATTGATTAGAATTGAATCTTCTCTCCATTGTGAATTCACTTTTGGATGTTTTTTCAAAGCCATTGCACATGCTTTTATCACCATATCGTTAAAAGATACTTTTGTATCTGGAAGACTGTTAATGATAACTCTTGATTTTATTGCTTCATCCATTGCTACCTCTATTACTAAGTTGTAATGTGGAGCCGTGAATAAAGATTCTGCTAAACGTTTCGCAATGATTTTTCGCATTTGCGAATTCTTGATTTCTTCTGTGAAAATTTCTCCTGCTGGAACAAATGATTTTGCAGTAGCAACAGTTTCTGTTTTTGCTGGTGCAGTTGCAGTTGTCGGTGCCGTAGCAGCTGCAGTTTGTGGGGTGAAGTTTTCGATATCGCTTTTGACAATACGTCCGTTTTCACCAGAACCTTTTACTTGTGTCAATTGAATTCCTTTATCACTTGCAATTTTCTTTGCCAATGGTGATGCTAAAATTCGTTGACCGTCAGTTGATGGTTCTTGAACGATTGGTTCTAGAGCTTTTTCTGTTGATGCAGCTTCTTTTTCTTCTATTACCTCTGGAGCCGCTTGTGGCGCTCCGCCAGTTTTGTAGTGATCAGCAATTCCATTAATATCAGTTCCTGCAGGTCCAATGATTGCCAAAAGACTATCAACAGCTGCAGTATTACCTTCTTCAATTCCTACATATAATAAAGTTCCTTCGTTAAAAGATTCGAATTCCATCGTTGCTTTATCGGTTTCGATTTCAGCAAGAATATCGCCTTCAGCAACTGAATCACCTACTTTTTTCAGCCATGTTGCTACCGTTCCTTCCGTCATGGTGTCGCTCAAACGAGGCATCGTGATGACTACAACTCCTTTTGGTAGTGAAGTTGCTGTGGGTGTGGCAGCATTTGTAGCTTCAGGAGTAGCAGCTTTTTCTTCGGTAACTTTTGTTTCCTCAGTTCCTTTTGTTTCTTCTTTTGCTGGAGCTGCATCAGCTGGTTTTCCTGCTAATAATGCCGAAATATCCTCGCCTTCAGTTCCTATAATAGCTAATAAAGAGTCTACCGGTGCAGTTTCGCCTGCAGGTATTCCTATATGTAAAAGTGTTCCTTCATTGAAAGACTCAAATTCCATTGTTGCTTTGTCAGTTTCAATTTCGGCAAGAATATCTCCTTCGCTTACTTTATCACCTACCTTTTTTAGCCAAGTCGCTACCGTTCCTTCCGTCATCGTATCGCTCAAACGAGGCATTGTAATTATTGTTGCCATAATTGATTTATAGTTTATGAGGTAAAAATGGATAGTTCTCTTGTTCGTATACTACATCGTAAAGTTGTTGAATAGGTGGGTATTCAGATTCCTCAGCAAATTTCACACATTCTTCTACTAAAGCTTTTACCCTTTGATCGATAACTTCGATTTCCTCTTCTATAGCGTACTTTTGATCTTTAATTACATCTAAAACTTGAGTAATTGGATCTATTTTTTTGTATTCTTCTACTTCTTCTTTCGAACGGTATAACTGTGCATCCGACATTGAGTGACCTCTATAACGGTATGTTTTCATTTCAAGGAAAGTTGGTCCGTCTCCACGACGTGCTCTGTCAATTGCTTCAGTCATTGCTTCAGCAACTTTTACAGGATTCATTCCATCCACAGGTCCGCAAGGCATTTCGTATCCTAAACCTAATTTCCAGATATCAGTATGATTTGCTGTTCTTTCTACAGAAGTTCCCATTGCATATCCATTGTTTTCAACAATAAAAACAACTGGAAGTTTCCACAACATAGCCATGTTGAAAGCCTCATGTAAAGATCCTTGACGTGCTGCACCATCACCAAAATAAGTCATAGTAACACCGCCAGTTTCAAAATATTTATCGGCAAAAGCTAATCCTGCACCTACAGGAATTTGACCTCCTACAATTCCGTGACCACCATAAAAACGGTGCTCTTTTGAAAAGATATGCATGGAACCACCCATCCCTTTTGAAGTTCCGGTAACTTTTCCTAAAAGTTCTGCCATTACGCGTCTAGGATCAACTCCCATTCCTATTGGCTGAACGTGATTTCTGTAAGCAGTAATCATTTTGTCTTTTGTCAAGTCCATAGCGTGCAATGCACCCGCTAATACTGCCTCTTGACCATTGTATAAATGTAGAAAACCTCTAACTTTTTGTTGGATGTATAATGCTGCAAGTTTGTCCTCAAACTTTCTCCAAAGCAGCATATCTTCATACCACTTTAAATATACTTCTTTTGTAACTTCTTTCATCTGAATTTTTCTTTTGCTAAAGTGTTATTGTATTATCAATTTGTACTATAACGCAAAATAGTTTCCTCCCACAAATTTGCGAAATGCAAAAATAAGACATTCCAAGTAAGAACTAAAATTTAATAGGCAATTTTTGGAATTTTTACAAGAATTTTTTATCGAACATAAATGGGAGTAAATTTTTCAGCGATTCTGATTTGTAAATTGCACCTATTTCTCCCATAAAATAGATTTCTATTGGGGTCTCTTGTCGTATTTCATATTCTGCGATTGATTGTCTGCAAGAACCGCAAGGTGGTATTGGAGCTGTAGTTTGGTTTGTATCCGAAGCAGCGGTAATTGCCATTTTTAAAACCGTAGCATCAGGATACTTGGCGCCGGCATAAAATATGGCGACACGTTCTGCACAAAGTCCGGAAGGATATGCTGCATTTTCTTGGTTGGAGCCTATTACAATTTTACCGTTGTCTAAAACCAATGCAACACCAACTTTGAATTTTGAATAAGGTGAATACGCATTTTTTCTCACTGCCACGGCTTGTTCCATCAAATCCTGAACATCATTTGGTAAATCAGTGGTGGAATCAAATACTTTAAATTGTGTTGTAATTGTTATTTCTTTCATGCTTTTTAAGGAAAAAAAATCCAAATTTCATCTCGAAGCCTCGGATTGAAATTTGGATTGTTAATTATGATTTAATTCAAATTTAATATTCGTCATACTTTTCGCCAAAATTGAATGTTAGTGAAAAACGAAGGGTATTTTCTAATGGATTTTTTACTTTAGACGCTGAAAATAAATAAGAAACATCTACTTTGACTACGTTGTATTTGAAACCTGCCCCAAGGGAGAAAAATTGTCGAGCACCTTTCACAGGACTTTCGTGAAAGTAACCCAAACGCATCGCAAAGGAATCTTGGTACAAATATTCTGCTCCTACAGCATAAGTAACTTCTTTTGCTTCTTCACCAAATCCATCAGGAGCATCACCAAATGATTTGAAAACGCCTGATGTCCAGCCGATAGATCGGTAATCATCATTGTTTTGATTGCGCTCCTCGGATGTTACGGTTCCGTCTCCGTTTAAATCTGGATCTTGTGGTGTTGGAACTAATAATTTATTAAACTCAACATTTAAGGCAACCTTATTATAGTCATCTAAAATAAAATCGAAACCAGTTCCTATTTTTAAATTAGCAGGGATGAAGTTATTGTTAAAATCATCATTGTCATAACTAATCTTTGGACCTAAATTTTGAATGTTAAACCCCGCTCTCCATCTTCCGTTAAATTCGTTATACGCTATTTCTTCCGACTGGTAAAAACCAGCAACATCAACCGCAAATGTACTTGCTGATGAGGCGTCGTTATTATCAGAAGCTACTTTTAAATTTGAATTTATAAAGCGCCCCGCGATAGCCATAGAAAATTTCTCGCTCAATTTTAAGGAATAAGAACCATCGATGGCGAATTCATTTGGAGAAACTAATCTTGGAGTTTCGTTTGGATCGCCAGTTTCGCGTAATTCAATTTCACCTAAACCAAAGTAACGCAGGCTTCCTGCAAAAGCACTTCGGTCATTTAATTTTTGATAATAGGTTAATTGTCCTAATGAAATGTCATTCACTAAATCAGTAAGGTAAGGTGTATAGCTGATCGAGAATCCTTGTGCATCAGTTGCAAACGCATATTTTGCCGGATTCCATTGTTGAGAAAAAGCATCTGCAGAAGTTGCAACCCCAATATCAGCCATACCTGCTGCTCTTGCATCAGCTGTGACTAGTAAAAAAGGAACCCCCGGATTTATTACTCTGTCTTGCGCGTTAGCAGAAGGAATTATAAATAAAAGGATAAAAAGCGGTATTATTTTTCTCATTTTAATGCAATATTTATTGAACAAATATAGTATAATATTAAAGTATTACAAGTTTTTCAAATTTTTCAGATTTCTTGTTGGTCAAGCTGGATTTTACAGTGAGTTTGTACACATAAACTCCTTTTCCTATTCGGTCACCAAAATCATCTTTACCGTTCCAAGTTATTTCTTTGGATAAAAAGCCTTCCGTCGTGATGATTTGATTTTTTGTCCAAACTATTTTCCCTGTTATTGTCATTACTTGAATCTGAACTTCTAATGGCTCATATGGTCTATTGTGGGTAAACCAAAACTCAGTGTAACTAACGAAAGGATTGGGATAATTTAGAACATGTGACAATGTTATCGTTTCATCACCCACTACAATAAATTGTATTTCCGCAGTTATGGGGTTGTTGTACACATCCCATGCTTTGAATGTTATCGTGTGTAATCCAGGAGCTAAATTTCGCAATGGAAACCGGAGTGTTCCACTTGTAAAATCATCCAGATTTGTTTGATAATAATCATTTATCACAAAAGGATTGCTCACATCTCCATCTAAAACGGCAACAATATCATGACCTATTCCACTGGCTGTATTGATGCCGTTTTCATCTTCGAGATGTGCAACCAGAAAGGGAGATTCATTAGTTATGCCTCCGGAAACAAAAGTTTCATCGTTCATATATAACTTAACTCTTGGACTAATATTGTCTGCTGTAGCGTTTTCGTTTATTCCGCCTATTTTTATGCTGGAGTCGAAACCAGTTTCATTTTGTAATAGCTGATTTTTTTTAGCATAAAAACTAATTCTTCCGTTTGCCAATGGTACTCTAATATCTCTTGGCACAACAAAACTAAATTCAAATTGGCCATTAGTAACTGATGCGTTTCCCCTGAATATCGTTTCTCCTAAAACATTAAAGTTAATCACTGGACTGTTGCCATCGTTATTATAGGTAGCTCTGGAAACTGTTTTGTCAAAAATAGTGGTGGAAACTTCGCCATTATAATTGGTCAATGGATTATTATTTTCATCCGTAACTTCTCCCGTCAATTTGATTTTTGCCAATGATTTGAAGTCGTCCATAGTTTGGGTAACGGGAACGTTGTTTACCTTTGTCAGTCTGATTTTTGGTTTGGCTACTGCAAGCATTATGGCTGGGTCGCCAATATAAAAAACAACATTGGTCGCTGAATTTGGATTACTGTTTTTAGAGATTCTCAGCGCCTCTGCGATTGATGTGTATTGGTTTGAACCATACGACAACAGATTTTTGGTGAAAGCATCGTTGAAATTTTCTGCGCTAAACTGACCAATAGAGCGTATTGTGGTAATCATTGCAATTGCTCCTCCTTTTGGGTTCCAATAGGTGTATTCGCCAGCTGTCGGTCTAAATGGATTGTCAAAACGCGAGAACTCACACGTAATGGTTATAAACAAAGGATATTTGAATTGATTACTCAAGTTTTGTCCATCTAATTTTTCCCAAATTCGTTCTGCAGATAAGCCGTCTTCACCACCATGTCCCAAATAATTAAATACCAGAGCACCTTTTTCGAAAGCATTAAAAAAATCAGTTCGAGCTTTCGGGTATCTCGAACCTCCTGCAGATGCTTCTTGAGCGTAAGAATCTAAAAAAATTTTATTCACATTCAGGAACTGTTTTTGAGAAGCAATGGTGTTTGCAAGACTATTTTGTCTGCTTTGCAAACTGGCATCTGAAGGAATATCGGAGTCATCAGAAACGAGGACAAAGTTGTTTCTCCAGCTGCCGTAAGATTTTAAATCATGGTATTCAATTACTTTATTGACCATCTCATCAGCCTGTTTGGTGTCATTTACCAGCATTCTTCCTACCGCAATATCAATTCCGCCAAAATAAGAAACTAT
Organism: Flavobacterium sp. DSR2-3-3; assembly: GCF_049896585.1. NCBI lineage: Bacteria > Pseudomonadati > Bacteroidota > Flavobacteriia > Flavobacteriales > Flavobacteriaceae > Flavobacterium > Flavobacterium sp. DSR2-3-3. The sequence continues at coordinate 77,194 of NZ_JAFCUP010000011.1, read as the reverse complement.
ATTTCCTTCCGATGGATCCATTAATCCAAAAAAATCATCGGAGGCAAAAGAGGATTCGCCGTTAGTGTTACTGTTTAAGGAATGGTATATAGGTACAACGTTCGTATTGTTTATGATCCGGTTTTTGAAATCGTAGGAGGCATCGCCAAATAGGTTGATAAATCGTACTCTTTTTTCCGGTGTTGAAGCATTTTCATAAATGTACTTAATACAGTTTCTTATGGCGGCAACGTCTTGTTTTCCGGAAGAAAACTCTTGATAGATCAATTCTAATGGAATTACTTTTACGCTTAAATTAGAATACGTACGATGAAAGCTGGCTAATTTCTCCGCTTGTGAGGTTAAAAAAGAGGGGGAAATAATTACGTAATCAATATCTTGAAACTGACCTTGGCTGTTTTTAAAAAGTGTGCCTTTCAGGTTTTGATTCGCAATTTTTGCTTTGCTGTCTTTTAGTGGTGTATAATAATCCGCTGGATCTAATGCGATGTATTTTCTCAGTTCACCAAGATCTGCTTTAAAACTAAAGGTGTTCGCATTAGAATTCACCACATTTTTGATGCTATAAATGTCTGTAACATCCCAAATTTGAGAAATTCCCGTTGCATTTGAAACCTCATAATTTACAATTCCAAGATTAGAAACAGATTGATCGTATTGAAAATGAAATTGTTTTCCGTAGCCTAAAAGTTTTCTTTTGGCGATAAGCCTAATATTGTCCAAGAAACCTTTGGAGCCCGGAACGCCATTGTTATTGTATTTTAATTTTATTTTGATGTTTTCCGCTCCGCTGAAATTGGTATTATTAGGTAAAAATCCAACTATAAATTCGGTTCCTGAATTGCTTTTTAACGCCGGAAATGAAATGGCACCAGCCGCATTTCCATTTGCGGTAACATTAAAAGAGGTTAGCGTAAAAGCGGCTGCGGCGGCTGTCAGCATGATTTTTACAGGGGCTGAGGAATCGAAATTTGGAAAAACAAAATCAAATTCCTGCTCATTCTTTACCTCAAATGATTCGCCAAACCATTGACGACCCAAACGGGCGATATTTACAAGATCCTCTTCATGGAACTGATAATCGTCAAAAGAAGTTAAGGTCAGAGTGCTGTTTCCGGTAGGTTGTGTCAAAGGTGCGATTCTTTTTCCATCGGAGCCTTGTACAGTTATGTAGTAATAAGATTTTTTATCATACAAATTTAAGTGCGTTCTGCTTTCCTGATTCCAATTGTCAACTCCTTCGCCATAAAAAAGGATGTAATCTTCATTATTGAAAACTCCGTCACTTTCACCGTTAATTTGAATAGCATTTTCGATCAAATCCTTTGGGTAAAAAATGTTATTAGAAAGTGGCAGCATTCGACCTCCATTACCATATATTTTTATTTTCCTTGGGTCAACAGCACTAACATCTAGTCCCAGTTGTTGTAAAAAGCTTTTGGAGAGTTTGTAAACTCCTGATTTTTCGACATAAAATTGAAACCAATTACCGGTTGCCAATACTGAATTAGAAATGGTGTTAGCGGTTTTGCTGGATTGGGGGATTCTGGAGGTGTTGTTTTCGATTTCATACGAAAAGGATTTAATTCGTTTAAATCCAAAATCGTCCTTAATTATAGGTGAAAGGGTAATAAATGCTTCTTTAAAATCTCTTGAATTAGAAACTTGCAGACTTGCATTTGTTGTTTTTAAAATGTTTTCGGAAGATAAGTCGCCAAGCTGAGAAAAAGTCATTGGCTCATAAATGACATTTGTAATCTGCACCTTTGCTTCGTCAAAAGTTACGGACTGTTTTACGTTTAAAGTGAAAACAAGCGTTTTGTTGGAAGCATCATAATGAAAACTGTTTCCTATAAATTGAGGAATAATAACCTTAAAATCACCATAAGACATTTCTTTTTTTTCAATCCATTCAAGGGTAACATCACCTTTAATTTGAGCCAAAGAAACTATCGGAATTAGGGCTAAAATAGCCAAAAGTATTTTTCTCATTGTTTTTTTAACGTGATTAATAGCGCGTTATTATTAATCAGTAAAAATAAATCATTTCGTGTAATTGTAAATAATAAATATTATAAATTTGCGTTAGGATAGATAATTTAATGTTAAAGTTAGATTTATAAATTTATTAAAAAAGTTAGATGCTGATTAATTGTTAATTATTATATTGCGGCACTAAAATTATTACCCACTAAAGAGTATGAAAGCAAACAGAATTATGGGCTTACAGGTGTTACTATCAATCATTTTGATTGCGGGTTTCTCCAGTTGCAGTAAAAAATCCAGCTCAAAGAACACTTCAAGAGCGACGGGTTGGAACATGGACAGTAAAAAAGGCTCAAGCAAGAAAAAGCAAGAAGCAGGACCAGGTTTGGTTTTTGTTGAAGGTGGAACGTTTACAATGGGTAAAGTGCAGGATGATGTTATGCATGATTGGAATAATACACCAACACAGCAACACGTTCAGTCATTCTATATGGATGAAACTGAGGTGACCAATTCAATGTATTTAGATTATTTAGATTGGTTGAAAAGTGTTTATCCGCCAACAGAGGAAAATTACAAAAATATATATGAAGGTGCTTCACCAGATACTTTAGTTTGGAGAAATAGATTGGGTTATAATGAAACGATGACCAATAACTACTTGAGACACCCGTCTTATGCTGAATATCCGGTTGTTGGAGTTAATTGGATTCAAGCGGTAGAATTTAGTAATTGGAGAACGCAACGTGTAAATGAAGCGCTTTTAGAAAAAAACGGATACTTAAAAAAGAATGCAAAAACGCTTGATGTAACTGCTGAGAGTAATTTTGATACTGAAACCTACTTAAATTCACCTACTTCAGCTTATGGAGGAAATGAAGAGATCGTATTAAAAGGAGGAAAAGGAGCGAAGAAAACTCCTAAAGCTGGAAAAACCGGAACTGTTGCTGAAGCAAAAAATGTATATGCACAACGTTCTTCAGGAATTCTTTTGCCCGAGTATAGATTGCCAACTGAAGCAGAATGGGAGTACGCAGCTGCTGCAGATGTAGGTCAAAGAGAATATAACATCTATAAAGGACAGAAAAAATATCCTTGGTCAGGTGGATACACCCGTTCAGGAAAAAGACAAAGTCAAGGAGATCAATTGGCCAATTTCAAACAAGGTAATGGTGATTATGGTGGAATCGCGGGCTGGTCTGATGATGGTGCTGATATAACAAATGAAGTTAAAAAATATCCGGCTAATGATTTTGGATTGTATGACATGGCAGGAAACGTAGCAGAATGGGTACAAGATGTTTACAGACCTATTGTTGATAATGAAGCCAATGATTTTAACTATTTTAGAGGAAATCAATACACTAAGAACAAAATTGGTTCTGATGGAAAAGTGGAGATTGTTACCAAAGACAACATGAAGTACGATACGTTAAGTAATGGTAGAATTGTTGCCAGAAACTTTCCAGGTCAGATTGCTCAAGTTCCAGTTGATGAACAAGAAACGTATTTAAGACAGAATTTTGATAAAAGCGACAACGTAAATTATAGAGATGGTGACAAACAATCTACCAGATATTATAATTTTGGAGATGCTGAATCTGACGATGATAAAACAAAATCAGAGAAAACAATGTACAATTCTCCTAAACACAATGTTACAACAGACAGTTTAGGTAAAATGGTTAGAAAGTACGACAGATCTAGCAAAAGAACTACATTGATAAATGATGAATCTCGAGTGTATAAAGGTGGTTCTTGGAGAGATAGAGCGTATTGGTTAGATCCTGCACAAAGAAGGTATTTTCCGCAAGATATGGCTACAGATTATATTGGTTTTAGATGTGCTATGTCAAGAGTAGGACCAAAAGCAGATAAGAAAAGATCACCAAGAAATTAAATTATTAATATATAATAAAAATAAAAGCCCTTTGATTAGGGCTTTTATTTTTTTAAAATCATTATAAATGGATATCAAGTACATTCATAATTTGTTTTTAAAATGTAGTTCAGTTTCGATCGATACACGTAAAATTGAGCCAAACTCATTATTTGTTGCTATAAAAGGAGATCGGTTTGATGCTAATACATTTACAAAAGAAGCATTAAAAAAAGGTGCTTCTTATGTTATAATTGATGACGAATCGTATCGCATTGATCACAGAACAATTTTAGTTGAAGACAGTTTGGTTGCACTACAGGAATTAGCAAAATTTCATCGTGATTATCTAAAATTGCCTATAATTGCTCTTACGGGAAGTAATGGAAAAACGACTACTAAAGAGCTTATCAATGCCGTGCTTTCTAAAAAGTATAAAACGAAAGCGACCATTGGGAACCTCAATAACCATATTGGAGTTCCGTTGACATTGCTTTCTTTCACTTCAGAAACTGAAATTGGAATAGTTGAAATGGGAGCGAATCACAAAAAAGAAATTGAATTCCTTTGTGAATTAGCAAAACCGGATTACGGTTACATTACTAATTTTGGCAAAGCTCATTTAGAGGGTTTTGGTGGTATTGAAGGGGTGATTGAAGGGAAAAGTGAAATGTATCAATACCTTTCGGTCCATGATAAGAGTGCTTTCGTTAATTTGGAAGACCCAATTCAAGTTGAAAAGTCAATTGCGTTAAAAACGTATTCTTTTGGTAAAAATAAAGCAAATGTGGATGTTAATATTTTATCAGTTAAAGCGAATCCATTTGTTGAGATAGGTTATTCCGGGCTTACAATACAATCCCATTTAATAGGGTTGTATAATGCAAATAACATTAACGCAGCGGTAACTATAGGAAAATATTTTGGAGTTGCTGATAGTGAAATAAAATCGGCCTTGGAAAATTATATTCCCGAAAATAATAGATCACAATTGGTGCAAAAAGGCTCAAATCAGATTATACTGGATGCTTACAATGCAAATCCAAGTAGTATGAAAGTAGCAATTGAGAATTTTCTACAATTAGAGAATTCTAGTAAGGTTATGATTTTGGGAGACATGTTTGAGCTTGGAGAGGAAAGTTTACATGAGCATGAAGCAATTGTTGCCATGTTGTCCAATGATGAAAATGTTAAGTGTTACTTTGTTGGCTTAGCATTTTACGAAAATCAAATAGAAAAAGATAATTTTTGGTTCTACGATACTTTTGAAAGTTTTTCAAATGCTTTTTCAAAAACGAAATTAAGTAGTTCTACAATTTTAATAAAAGGTTCACGAGCAATGGCATTAGAGCGAACCTTGGAGTTTATTGAGTAGTTATTGTGAAATAATTCAACTAAAAGTCCATCAAAAGTTAAGTTGATGGACTTTTTAGTTGAATTAAATACTCATTAAAAAACCAGTAAGATTTTCTTTTTTATTAAGTTCTAGTTTTTTTCTTAATCGGTAACGTGCTAATTCTACTCCGCCACTAGAAATATTCATGATTTCTGCAATTTCTTTCGTTGACATATTCATTAATAAATAGGTCGATAAATCCAATTCTCGGGGAGATATTGTTTGATATTTTTCTTTCAATCTCTTGAGAAAATCAAAATGGACATTCTTAATGTGTTTTTCTAAATCTTTCCAGCTTTTGTCCGCATTAACTTCTTTGGTGATGCTTTTGTTCAACTTTGAAAATTGAAATTTGATAGAATCATCAAAGGATTCAACATTGATGTCTTTTAATTTGTAAATGATTCCATTAAGGATTTTGTTTTTCTTGACTACTTGCAGCGAGTTATTGACTAATTCTTTATCTTTTGCTAAAATCTTAATTTGCAGCTTGTCGCTTTTTAATTTTTCAATTTCTTTTTCCAGTTCATATTGTTCCTGTCTTATTTTAGATTCTTTCTCTAAATAAAGCCGTCTTTGTTCAATTGTTTCATAATATTTATTTTTTCGTATTTTTATTTTAATTCTGTTTCTAATAAAAAATATTGAAGCAACTACAACTAGAACGTAAAACAAATAAGCTAAAAAATGCCTATAAAATGGAGGGGAAACGGTAAAAGTTGCAAAAGCTTCTTCAGATTGAATGCCGTAACTGTTTCTAACTTTTAATTTCATTGTGTAATCACCTTCTTTTAGATTGGTGTATTCTTTTATGGCAGCTGTTGACCAATTGCTCCAGCGGTTATCAAAACCTTCCATTTGATAGGAAAATTCTATGTTTTCGAGATTTTCATAAGTTGGGGATGAAAAGGTAAATTTTAATTGATTTAAGGCGTACGGAATTTTTAGATTTTCAATTTTATTTTGCCCGTTTCCCAAAAGCAAAGTGTCTCCGGGGTAGGAAAAGCTTCGGATAAACGCCTTGGGTTTTGTAACTAAATAATTAGATAGTTTAGTGTTATAATGCGCCAAACCATCATTTAAGCCTATGAATATGTTTTCGGGATTTATAGTATTTATGGATAGGTAATTGGTAACTAAATTGCCTTTTAAATTTGAAAATGGAGTTAATGCGTTTTTATATTTTCCATTCCGGCTTTTCATTAAAACGCCTAATGATTCATTAAAGAGGTACCAGATGTTACCGTAGTCATCCTCTGTCAAGGAATAGATTTTTGGAATTCCCTTAAATAGGGCGCTAATTTTTTGATCCTCAAAAAACAAATCTTGTTCTTCGGAGTATTTATAAAAACGGTTTTTTGTCTGAAAGTAAATAGTGTTTCTTATACGCTGAATACTTCCAATTCCTGGAAGTGAATTTAATAAATTCTTGTGTGTTTTAATTGATTTAAATTTTTTTAAATCTGCGGAAATTCTCATTTGATAGATTAACTCATCTTTTTTTAGCCATAAATTTTTTTCATCTAATTCAAATGAATTGGCTGATTTATCAAAACCTTCAATTTGATTTTTGTATTCCAAGCTATTTACTGTTTTTTCAAATACAGTAAATCCGTTATAAGTAGAACCAATGATATAATTTGGACGATTTGGAATTGACTTAAATCCAAAATGTCCTTTATTATTTAGTGTTTTAACCACTTTTTCACCCGATATCAGTAAAGCACCTTTATTGTGTGCGCATATTAACTGGTCGTCAATCACTTGGATGTTCCATGCCTGACCAGTTGTTCCTTCGACAAGTGTAAATTCATTTTGTGTAATAGTGTTGTGCCAAGAATGATAAAAAAGACCTTGATTGGTTGCCACGTAAAGATTTCCTTTATGAACAACTGATGCATAAACGGTGCTTAAACCAAAACTAAAGCCAAAATAAGTAAACGGAGAATTTTCATTTATAAAGGCAATTCCGTTGTCCAGCCCGAGCCATAGATTGCTTTTGTTATCAAGGAAAGAGGTAAGCGCCGTGTTGTTTTGAAGTCCTTTTTGATGATTGATGTGTTGAATTATTTTACCGTTTAAATCGCAGATAATAACACCATCTAAAACAGAATTCAGTACGATGAACTTATCCTTTATTGTTACTCCGCCCAGAGAACTATTCTTTTTGATGAAAGTATTAGCTTCCGTATTCCATGAAGTCATTTTTTCTCCGTTATACAAATACAATCCTTTGTCTAAAGTGGTAATGAGTATTTTATTTTCAGGCATAGGAAACATTCCCCAAATCTCGGTATTGTTTAAAGTTGCAGAGCCTTCCAGAGGTTGTAATTGTCCGTTTTCATATTTCATTATGCCTTTAGATACATCCTGAAAATAAAGTTGATTTTTCACTTGAAATGAAAATTGGAATTTATTAGGTGCTTCAAGTAATTTGAGATTATTTTTTTTGAAAATATATGCTCTTGCAAAAGATTGGAAAATAACTTCATCGTCTTCCAGGTGTATTTTCCAGATGAAGTCAATTGTTTTAATATTTTTACGGTTTACTAATTTTGAAATGGAGAAATAAATTAGTTTTCCTTTTGAGTTTGATTCGAAATAACCAAATTCATCGTAACCACCGACAAATATTTTCCCGGAGACACCAATTTTTAAACATCTAATAGCGGAAAAATTAGGCAAAGTGTATTTTCTCCAAGTAGATCCGTCAAATTGAAGAAGGCCATTATTATTAGCAAAGTACATATTGCCATATTTGTCTTGGTCAATATTCCAGTTTTGGGTGCCTCCTTTGTAATCTGTTCTTTTGTAATTTCTAATTTCTGGTAGGCCAATATTTTTTACCTGGCCATAGGTTGTTACAGAGTATAGAATCAGAAAAATTAGGATTTGAAGTTTAGAAAATTTCATTATTGAAGTCTAAATATGTTGCGTTAATAATCTTTTAAAAAGAAGATGAATAGTATTTATAAATACATAGAGATTGGGCTGTATTCTAATGAATTCTATAAATAAAGTACAAGATTTATTTATTTTATAAATGTAGTGGTTTTAATTTAAATTAACATTTAAATAACAATGATAAAAAATATATAAACTATTAATATACAATAATATATAATTTATTTGATGTGTTTTTGTTAAGTAATAAAAAAGAGTTTGATGTGTTTTTGTAGTAAATAATTAAAATGAATATAGAAAAAATAGTGCTACTATTGTTTCAAATTACTAATCAATTAACCAAAATTTTTAGAAATATGAAAATTACAAAACTGTTTGTTTTTTGTCTTTTATCTATTCTATTCTCAGTTTACGCGCAAGCACAAGATGTTACTGTAAACGGAAAAGTATACGATGAAAACGGGCTTCCAATCCCAGGAGTTTCTATTTTAATAAAAGGAACTTCGAAAGCTGCAGCAACCGATTTTGATGGAAATTATCAAATTAGTGTCGATGCAAAAGGTACTTTAGAATTTAGCTATGTAGGATATACTACAGTAAAAGAGCTAATCAACGGAAGGACTAAAATTGATGTAACACTAAAACCTTCAACAGAAAGTTTACAAGAAGTAGTAGTTGTTGGTTATGGAACTCAAAAGAAAAGTGTTGTAACAGGAGCAATATCTAGCGTGAAAGCAAAAGATCTTGAGAAAGTTCCAAACGGACGAATTGAGCAAGCATTACAAGGAAGAGTTTCTGGGGTTACTATTGCTGCCAGCTCAGGTCAGCCAGGTTCTGCATCTACAATACGTGTTAGAGGTGTAACCACTTTTGGCGATGGCGGTAATAATCCTCTTTGGGTTGTTGACGGCGTTGTTGTTGATGGTGGCGGAATTGGATTCCTAAATCAATCTGATATTGAATCAATTGAAGTATTGAAAGATGCTGCTTCTGCTGCAATTTACGGTACGCGTGCTGCGACAGGAGTAATTTTGGTGACAACCAAAAAAGGAAAATCAGGAAAAATTTCTGTTAATTACAATGGATTTTCAGGTTTTTCTGCACCAGAAAAAACGTTAAATTTACTAAATGCCACGCAATATGGTGCGTTGTTAAATGAGAAATCAGTCGCTGCTGGCGGTCCTGCTATCTTTCCTAATTTATCCGCGTTAGGTGTTGGTACAGATTGGCAAAAAGCAATTTTTAACACCAGTGCCTTTCGTTATTCTCATGAATTAAGCATCAGTGGGGGATCTGATGTTTCTAATTTTTATGCTTCTTTTGGACTTCAAGAACAAGAAGGAATTGTTGCAACAGAAATATCAAATTACAGCAAAAAGAATTTCCGTTTAAACTCGACACATAAAATATCTAAAATATTTACTTTTGGTCAAACATTAGGTTTTTCGAGACAAAAAACAATGGGAATTGGAAATACAAACAGTGAGTTTGGTGGACCGTTAAGTTCAGCAATCAACTTAGATCCAACTACTCCTTTGATAGAAACGGATCCAGTAAAAGCGAATGCTGCGCCCTACGCTACGAATCCTGTAATTCGTGACGCAAATGGAAATCCTTATGGAATCTCAAGCCTGGTGGGTCAAGAAATGACTAATCCTTTGGCTTATGCCAAAACTAGATTAGGAAATTATGGAACTTCAGATGATATTGTGGGTAACGCTTATATCGAAGCCGCTGTAACAAGTCATATTAAAGTAAGATCAACTTTTGGGGCCAAATTATCTTCATGGGGAGGACAAGGATTTACGCCTGTTTTCTATTTAAGTGCTACTTCTAATGTGCTTAAAAATAACTACAGTAAATATGAAAACAAAAATTTTGCATGGAATGTTGAAAACATATTGACATACACCAATCAATTTGGGGACCATAATGTAACAGTATTATTAGGTCAAGGATCTTATGTTGAAAATATTGGTGGAGGTCTAGGTGCTACATTGTTTGGATTACCAGTAACTAATTATAAAGATGCTTCTTTTAATTTTGATATACCACAATCTGACAGAAGCAGTTATACGTACGAGTCTACGCATCATAAATTAAATTCGTTATTTTCACGTATCAATTATGATTATAAAGAAAAATATTTATTTACAGGGATTATTCGTCGTGACGGTTCCAGTCGTTTTGGTGGAAACAACAAATTTGGTGTATTTCCATCGTTTAATTTAGGGTGGGTGTTAACCAAAGAAGATTTTTGGAAAGAAAATAAAGTGCTTAATACTTTTAAAATTAGGGGTGGATATGGAGTTGTTGGTAATGATGCCATACCAGATTTTAGATACCTTTCGCTTGTTGAAGGCGGTTATAATTATTCATTTGGTAATTCTGGAGCGATTACCACGGGTTATGCTAACCTTACACTTGATAATCCAGATTTGAGATGGGAGGAAACTTCGCAGACCAATGTAGGTTTTGAATCGAAATTTTTTAATGACATAAGCCTTACGGTAGACTTATACAAAAAATCGACTAAAGGGATTTTACGACCTATAAACATACCTGGTTATGTTGGTGTTACTTCTAACCCAATTGGGAATGTTGCTGACATGGACAACAAAGGAATCGAGGTGGAATTAGGGTATAAAAAGGCTTTTGGCGATTTTAATTTCTCTGCCAATGGGAATGTAGCGTACTTAGAAAATAAAGTTACGTATGTGGCTTCAGATTCTAATTATTTAGTGGGTGATGCTTCTTTTCAAGCAATGGGAGCCGTAACAAGAACGCAAGTAGGGCAGTCGTACAATTCATTTTACGGATTTAGGACAGCCGGTATTTTTCAAAATCAAGCAGAAATTGATGCATATAAGAATTCATCAGATGGTTTAATTCAGCCAAATGCACGTCCTGGCGATTTCCGTTGGGTTGATACAGATGGTAATGGTTCAATAGGAGATAATGACAAGCAATTTTTAGGGAGTAATATTCCAAAATACACTTTTGGGCTGACGTTGAATTTGGATTATAAAAACTTTGATTTGATGGCATTTGCTCAGGGTGCAGCAGGAAATAAAATTTTCCAAGGTTTGCGTAGATTGGATGTCGGAAATGCAAACTATCAAACGATAGCTTTAAGCAGGTGGACCGGTGAAGGAACTTCAAATGATTATCCTAGATTAACTAATGATGATACAAATGGTAATTTTGGAAAAATGTCGAATTTTTATTTAGAAGATGGCGATTATCTTAGGTTGAAATTAGTTCAACTTGGATATTCATTGCCTAGTAATGCGGTGAGTAAAATTGGAGCCAGTAAAGTCCGCTTTTATATAACTGCCGAGAACTTATTGACTATAACAAAATACACGGGTTACGATCCGGAAATTGGTGGCGGTGTATTCGGGATAGACAAAGGGATTTATCCACAAGCAAGAACATTTATGCTTGGAGCTAATTTACAATTTTAATACAATCAAGAATTATGAAAACGATACAATTTAAATATTTACTTATTGCAGCAGCTGTAGTTTCATTCGGTTCCTGTTCTGAAGAATTTGTAGAGGTAACTCCAAAGGGGTCATTTCTTTCGGATAATTATTATGCAAATCAAGGCCAAGCTACCGCCGCTTTGGTGGGCGTTTATGACCCAATTAGAAAAAACACAAGTGGTTTCGAAAACATGGTAGGTATGATGAATGCTGGTTCAGATGATCATTTTGCAGGTGGTGGTGGCGCTACGGATGGAGCAGGTATTCAAGGTTTTTCTACGCATACCCTAACGAGTACAACTGTTCCTGAAAGTTTTTGGAATGATCATTACCAAGGAATTTTTAGGGCCAACACGTTATTATTGAAATTACCGGGTGTTGCTATGCCCGATGATGTGAAAGCTCGATTTGCCGGAGAATCCAAAGCTTTGAGGGCGATGTATTATTTCAACTTGGTTAGAATATTCAAGAATGTTCCATTATTATTAGATCCTTTGACAGCAACTAATATGTATGATGTTGAGCAAGCAACACCCGATGCGGTCTATGCTCAAATAGAAAAAGATTTAATTGATGCAGTCGCCACTTTACCTTCAACGGTTCCCGCTGATACAGAATCTGGACGTTTTACAAAAGGTGCTGCGCAAGCTTTGCTTGGAAAAGTGTATTTACAAGAGGGTAAAAAAACGGAAGCAGCAGCTATTCTAGCCTTATTAAATGGTACGCCAGGAGGAACCAATCAGTATGGGAATAAATTGTTGACCAATTTTAATGATTTATGGGTAGTTTCTAATAAGTTCAATAAAGAGTCACTTATTGAGGTTTCTCATACCAGTGCCGGGAATTCTGACTGGGGATTCTGGGGTTCTGGTCGAGACGAGGGAAATTCGTTGAATGTTATGGTAGGTCCTAGAAGTTATTCAAGACCTTCAGGTTCTACAGCGCCAGATTTACCTTCGGGATGGAGTTTTAATGTTGTTACACAAGATTTATATGATGCCATTAAGTTGGATCCAAGGTTTGGTGCTACAATATTAGATTTGAAAGCTTTAAAAGCTGCTGGTAAAGCCGATTATATTGGAGGATATCAAGATACAGGATATTTTTTAAACAAATTTCTTCCACGCAAAGAAGATGTAAGAACGGGTGGTGGAGCTGCAGAATTGAATTATAAACAAAATTCTTATGTCATCAGATTAGCGGATACTTATTTAATGGAAGCCGAAGCATTAGGTTCAGGAGCAAGGGCACAAGCTTTGCTAGATGCAGTTAGATCAAGAGTTGGTTTGCCTTCTGTTCCCGTTACACTTGTGGCCATTAAAAATGAAAGAAGAATGGAACTTGCAGGGGAAGGACACAGATTTTTTGATCTTGTTCGATGGGGCGATGCAACTTCTAAATTATCAAACAGAGGTTTTGTTGCCGGTAAAGATGAAATTTTCCCTATACCACTCAGAGAACTGCAAGGAACAAAATTGAAACAAAACCCAGGTTATAATTAATAAAAGACAAAATTATGAAAAAGATAAAATTAATTTTCGGCTTTATACTAATGCTGGTTGTAGCTGTAAGTTGTAGCGTTGAGGGAATTAACAATGATACGGCTCTTTTAGGCACAGAATCATCTGCTAATCTTAATAAAATATTTGATATCAGTACTGATAACTCAGGAAAAGTAATAATCACACCTACCGCAGATGGTGCTGTTTCGTTCAAAGTAGATTATGGTCAAGGAACGGTATCGCCAGTGACGGTAGTTCCTGGAGCTAGTGCAACCCATATTTATCCGGAAGGGAAGTATACGGTAAAAATTAGTGCCAAATCAATTTCTGGAGCCACAACTGAGCAAACATTTCCATTAGATGTTGTCTATAGAGCACCTGAAAACGTAACTGTTACTTTAAATAAAAGCATTCACAATTTAAAAGTAAAAGCCAAAGCAGATTATGCAAAATCATACTTAGTTTATTTTGGGGATGTTATTAATGAAGTTGGAACGCCATTATCTAATGACGGAGAAGTTTCTCATGATTATGCAGTTGCCGGAACTTATGGTGTAAAAGTTGTTGCGTTAAGCGGTGGTGCCGCCAAAACAGAAAAAACGACATCAACAATTATATACAATGCGTATGGGTTACCAATCACCTATGAATTAGCGACTCAAAATTATGGAGTGGGTGGAACTTTTGGAGGGATTTCAACAGCCGTACTAGCCAATCCTTTTCCAATAGGGTTAAACACTAGCGCCAAGGTTTGGAAATATACTAAGTCTTCAGGGGCAGAAACTTGGAGCGGAACTTATTCTCCATTGGATACTCCAATAGATTTTGCAACGGGAAAGAAAATCAAATTATTGCTGTATGCAACCGAAGTTGGCAAAAGTCTAAATGTAGAATTAGAATGGGCCGTAGGTGGAACGCCTGCAAATGGTGTTGCTGTTTTAAAAGTAGCGAATACTGTAGCCAATTCTTGGGAAGAATTAGTCTTTGATTTCAGTACAATTGCGGCAATTCCGGCTAATGCCAAATTTACTCAACTTGTATTTAGATACGATGATTCAGCGAAAGGATCAGGAGAAGTAATTTATATAGACAATATTAGATTAACTAATTAAAAAAAATATGAAAACAAATATCAAATACATTTTAGGGCTTTTCATAATAGCACTAACATTTAGTAGCTGCAACGAAGAAGAATATACTTTGGGCGATTTATCGGCACCTGCAAATGTTGTAATCAATACTGAGGTTGTCGGCGTAGATGCAGCGCATCCAAATGGTGATGGTTCAGGAAACGTAAAAATTTCTGTAACTGGAGACAATGCTCTTTCGTATAAAATTGATTATGATGCCAGTACTCCAATGGATTTAGTTTATTTACCAACGGGTAAGACTACTAAAAAATATACGTCTGTTGGGATAAATACGTATAGAATCACAGTTATTGCTTATGGTAAAGGAGGAACTTCGACTAATCTTACTAAAGATATAACGGTAAGAAGTGATTTTACTGCTAATCCAGAGATTGTTACTGCTTTAACGAATAATGCTTCAAAAACATGGGTAGTAGATAAAAGTGTAGCAGGACATATTGGTGTTGGTCCTTGGAACGTTGCTTCTATCAGACCAGAATGGTGGGCCGGTGGTGTTAATGAAAAAGTAGCTTCAGCAAATTGTTTTTACACTGCTACTTTTACTTTTGCCAAAGTTGCCGTTTCTGGAACGTTCTCACTGAAAGTTTCTACTCCGGACGGTGCGTTCACAAAAACAGGTTCATTGACAACACTTCCGGGTATTCCCGGTTCAGGAGATGAAGGATGTTATAGTTATGGTGGTGGAACTTCTGTTTTTAGTTTCATCCCAGCATCATCGGGAGCGCCAATAGTACCAACTAATAAAGATAATTCTACTTCTACTCAAACCAGTATTTTATTGTCTGGCGTAAGTACTTTCATAGGATATGGTGCAGTTCAAAAGGAATATGAAATTTTGGTTGTAACACCAACCTATTTGTTTCTTCGTGTACAAGGAACCGAAACTGGAAATGCTTGGTATCTAAAATTAAAACCGGCCCTTTAGTAAATAATAAAATGTAAGCTCAGGTCTGTAAAAAGTTTGAGCTTTATTGTATGGATTAATCGTAAAAACTTTTTAAAGGATGGGAAATACTATGGCACTTCAATTTTCAAAAAATAAGAATTGTTTGTTTTTATTGGCTTTAACTAATTTTTTCCTATTGTTTTCCTGCAGTGGAAGCAACAATTCGGAAGACGGAACCGTGACTGCGCCTTCAAATCTCATGGTGTCAGCAACAGTAGCTGGTGCATCAGCACAAAATCCAAACGGCGATGGTAGCGGAACAGTTAATTTCAACATAAGTGCAACTAACGCCTCTTCCTATAAAATTTTACTTGGTAACGGAGAAACCAAAGAATTAACAAACGGAAGTTTTACTTATAACTATACAACAGCCGGTACAAATACTTATGTTATATATGTGTCAGCCTATAATTCAGGGCAATTTGTTTCTTCGACTGTTTCAGTAACGGTTTTCGTAGGTTCTGTTTTGGTGTGGTCAGATGAGTTTAATACCAATGGGTCACCCGATAGTTCAAAATGGGGTTATGATTTAGGCGCAGGTGGTTGGGGGAATAATGAATCCCAATATTACACTAACCGACCCGAAAACATAATTGTTCAAGATGGTTTGTTAAAAATTAAAACGCTTAAAGAAAGTTTCAGTGGAAGCAATTATACTTCGGCTCGAATCCTTACAAAAGATAAATTTTCGTTCAAATACGGAAGAGTAGAAATTAGAGCAAAACTGGCTTTGGGTGCGGGAACTTGGTCTGCTTTATGGATGTTGGGAAGTAATATAAGTACTGCGGGTTGGCCGGCTTGTGGAGAAATTGACATGATGGAACACGTTGGCAACGATCTGAATAGGATTCATGGAACCTTACATTCTCCCGGACGTTCGGGAAATTCACCCGATTCAGGAAAGGTTCTAATTTCAAATGCTGCCACTGAATTTCACGTTTATTCTGCAGAATGGTCAGCAACATCAATCAAGTTTTACGTTGATAGTCAACTGTTTTATACATTTGTAAATTCGGCTAGTTTTCCTTTTAATCAAAATTTTTTCTTAATCATAAATTGTGCAATGGGAGGAAATTTTGGCGGAGCAATAGATCCTAATTTTGTGGCTTCCACTTTTGAGGTAGATTACATTAGGGTTTATAATTAATTATATTTTTGTTTAGTTAGGACTTCATTAAGAGCTTCTGCTTGTAAGTTGGACAGAAGCTCAAGTGAAGTTTTATACGCAATATCAACTATAAATTCAGCAAAACTGTATAAATAAATCAGGTATAAAAATAAGTGTCTCGGTGGTTTGTTTGCATAAGAAATTTGAATTATTCAGACGAAAATTAAAAAACTCAACGCCAAAAAATCACCCTTTTATTTTGATGGCGTTATAACCAAATAGTCTACAGTAGAAAGAATAATAATGCTTAAAAAACAAATGGATGAATGCCGCGATGCTACATAAGTACAACTTTTCGGGTTCTGTGGAAAAGTCACGAGTTTTAAGCACAGCGAATCCGTAAATAAATCGATAGATTTTTTTTCTTTCGAAGAATATTAATTTAAATGTCGACAAAAATGCGGTTTTATGAGATGCAAAAGATTCGGAATATTTATCAGATCATTTACTGGTTTATGTCGAAATAAACTTTAAATAAATTATGAACACTATAAAAAATTGTATGAAATTTTTAGCTGTATTAACCTTAACGTTGCTTATGTCAAAATGTTCTCCATCAGGAGAGCCTGTTGATCCAGCGCCAACTCCAACTCCGCCAGTGGCAGTAACAAATCAAATGGATTTTTGGTTGACCAAAGGAAATCAAAGTGTGGCACTTCAAAAGCAAACCTCAATTTTAGCATTTGGCACAGCTTATAATAATTATGCAAATATTGAAGTCGACGATACTAAAACGTTTCAAACAATCGATGGTTTTGGATATACTTTAACGGGAGGCAGCGCACAGGTTATTAATCAATTAAACGCGCAAAAGAGACAAGAATTGTTGAAAGAATTGTTTGGGAATAATGATAATTCAATTGCAATTAGCTATTTGAGAGTTAGTATTGGCGCCTCAGATTTAAATGCCGCGCCATTTACCTATGATGATTTGCCAAGCGGACAAACGGATGTAAATTTGGATAAATTTAGTTTGGCACCAGATAAAACGGATTTAATTCCAATGCTAAAAGAAATCGTAGCAATAAATCCAAATATTAAAATCATGGCAGCTCCATGGTCGCCACCAGTGTGGATGAAAGATAATAATGGATTTGTAGGCGGAAGCTTAAAACCGGAATTTTACGCCGTTTATGCAAGATATTTTGTGAAATATATTCAAACAATGAAAGCCGAAGGAATTACCATTGATGCCGTTACGCCACAAAACGAACCGTTGCATCCAGGCAATAATCCTAGTATGTTGATGATTGCGTTGCATCAGGCTGATTTTATAAAAAATCATTTAGGTCCCGCTTTCAAGACTGCAAATTTGTCCACTAAAATTGTAGCATATGACCATAATTGCAACAAACCGGAATATCCTATTGCGGTACTGAATGATCCGGGAGCGAATCGTTATATTGACGGCTCAGCATTTCATTTGTATGAAGGAGATATAAGTGCTTTATCTGCAGTTCATGATGCTTTCCCTGATAAAAACATCTATTTTACGGAGCAATACACGTCTTCGACAGGCAGTTTTGAAGGGGATTTAAAATGGCATGTAAAAAATGTAATTATTGGTTCCATGCGAAATTGGAGTAAAACAGCCTTGGAATGGAACTTAGCAAATAATGCTTCTTTTGGACCAAATACTCCCGGTGGTTGCACTACTTGTAAAGGCGCATTGACGATCAACAGCAGTGATAGTTTTACAAGAAATGTAGCCTATTATATTATTGCTCATGCTTCTAAATTTGTCCCTGCTGGTTCAGTGCGAATTTTGAGTAACTTTAGTGGAAATTTGAATAATGTGGCATTTAAAACCCCTGATGGGAAAAAAGTTTTAATCGTTGAGAATGATGGAAGCACTTCTGAAATTTTTAATATTAAATACAATGGAAATTGGATTACTACTTCACTGGAAGCAGGTTCAGTAGCAACGTATATCTGGTAAAATAGCAATCGCATAACAATGAATATCATGAAAAAAATAACCGCAGTAGTACTTTTAGCAACGTCTTTTTTAGCTTTTTCGCAGCAAAAGAACCAAGCTAAACTTAAATATTTTTCTACCAAAGACAAAACAATTACCGTTTACACTACAGCAGAAAATACAGATTTACGATTAACAAAAACTGATAAATTGAGTTTTGGTACTTCAAAACAACCTTTGGAAACAGAGATTTCTGTTTTTGTTGAGCCAACAAAAATGTTTCAAAAATTTATGGGAATTGGCGGAGCAATCACCGATGCCAGCGCTGAGGTTTTTGCAAAATTAAGTAAAGAGAAACAACAAGAATTTTTAAACGCTTACTATGATAAAGAAAAAGGAATTGGGTATTCCTTATTAAGAACCACCATTCACAGTTCTGATTTCTCGAGCGGAAGTTATACCTATATCAAGGACGGAGACAAGGATTTAAAAACGTTCAATATTGATCATGACAGACAATATCGCATTCCAATGCTGAAAGAAGCCATAAAAACGGCTGGCGGAAAATTATTGCTTTATGTTTCGCCATGGAGTCCCCCCGCTTTTATGAAAAGCAATGGTAGCATGCTAAAAGGA
This sequence comes from Flavobacterium sp. DSR2-3-3, assembly GCF_049896585.1. Lineage (NCBI taxonomy): Bacteria > Pseudomonadati > Bacteroidota > Flavobacteriia > Flavobacteriales > Flavobacteriaceae > Flavobacterium > Flavobacterium sp. DSR2-3-3. The sequence goes on along the minus strand of NZ_JAFCUP010000011.1, from coordinate 58,220 downwards.
GGAACCTTACTTCCGGAATATTACCAATCTTGGGCAAATTATTACACAAAATTTATCAAAGCGTATGAGAAGGAAGGAATGCCAATTTGGGGATTGACCGTTCAAAACGAACCAATGGCAACACAAACTTGGGAATCCTGCGTGTATTCTGCGGAAGCTGAAAGAGATTTTTTGAAAAATTTTCTGGGACCAACAATGAAAAAAGAAGGTTTAGGAGATAAAAAAATAGTGGTTTGGGATCACAACCGTGATTTGATGAATCAGAGAGCCAATGTTATTTTCTCTGACCCGGAAGCTTCAAAATATGCATGGGGAATGGGATTTCATTGGTATGAAACTTGGGCAGGAGGAGCCCCAATGTTTGATAATGTTCGAAAAGTATACGAAGCCTATCCCTCGAAAAATTTACTATTTACCGAAGGTTGCGTCGAAAGATTTGATGCTAAGAAATACCAATTATGGGCAAACGGAGAACGATACGGCACTTCTATGATAAACGATTTTAATAATGGAACTGTGGGTTGGACGGATTGGAACATTCTTTTGGACCAAAATGGCGGACCCAATCACGTAGGGAATTTTTGTTTTGCACCTATTCATGCCGATACAAATTCAGGAGAATTGATCTATACGCCGTCGTATTATTACATTGGGCATTTCTCAAAATTTATTCGACCAGATGCTAAAAGAATCAGCACAGCAGTAAGCCGAAGCAGTTTGATAAGTACGTCATTCCTTAATACAGATGGAAAAATGATTACAGTGGTAATGAATCAAAGCGATAAAAAAGTCACATATAATTTAATTATCGCTACCGAGAAAACGGTTGTTGAAATTCCGGCTCACGGGATTCAAACATTAGTGTATTAATTTTAAAACCAACTTTATGAAAAAAATAGTTTTAATAGCCTTTATTTCTTTTTCAGTTGCCTCGTTTGGACAAGGTTTTTTGCATAGAAAAGGACAAGAAATTGTCGATGGGAATGGCCAAAAAGTGATCTTGCGAGGTTTGGGATTGGGTGGATGGATGGTTCAGGAAGGATATATGCTTCAAACCGGTTCGTTTGCTGGTCCTCAACATGTGATAAAGCAAAAAATAACGAATTTAATTGGTGCCAAAAATACGGAAGAATTTTATAATGCTTACAAAGCAAATGGAATAACGAAGAATGACATCGATTCATTGGCGGCTTGGGGATTTAATTCCGTTCGCTTGCCGATGCATTATAATTTATATACGTTGCCTCTTGAACAAGAAGCGGTTTCAGGTCAAAATACTTGGCTGGAGGAGGGTTTTAAAATGACCGATGATTTATTAAAATGGTGTGCTGCCAATAAAATTTATTTGATTTTAGATTTGCATGCAGCTCCCGGCGGTCAGGGAAAAGATGCCAATATTTCAGATCATGACCCCGAAAAACCATCACTTTGGGAAAGTACAGCAAATCAGGATAAAATGGTGGCACTTTGGGAAAAGTTAGCGGTGCGTTACAAAAGCAATTCTTGGATTGGAGCTTATGATATTATCAACGAGCCCAATTGGAATTTTACGGGAACGAATCAAAATGGTTGTGATGAAATGTCGAATGCGCCTTTAAAAGCGTTACAAGTTAGAGTTACAAATGCGATTCGAGCTATTGATACAAATCATTTAATTTTCATTGAAGGAAATTGCTGGGGAAATAATTACAATGGTATGTTTCCGCTTTGGGATGAAAATATGGCGCTGAGTTTTCACAAATATTGGAATCAAAATGACACCGTGTCGATACAAAAAATGTTGGACTACAGAACCCAATACAATGTGCCAATTTGGTTGGGAGAAAGTGGTGAAAACTCAAATGTTTGGTTCAAGGAAGCCATCTCTTTAATGGAGTCTAATAACATTGGTTGGGCTTTTTGGCCAATGAAAAAAATTGAAAGCTTAGCTGGAGTTACGTCAGTAACAAAAACTCAGGAATACGATCAATTGCTGGAATATTGGCAAAACGGAGGAAAAAAGCCAACAGTGGATTTTGCTAAAAACGCCTTACTGCAAATTGCTGAAAACTTCAAAATGAATAAACTGACCATTAGGCATGATGTGATTGATGCAATGTTCAGACAAGTTCAAACAACTGAAACAAAGAATTATAAAAATCATTCGTTGCCGGGGATAATATTCGCAACAGAATATGATTTAGGACAAAACGGTTACGCGTATTTGGATAAAGATGTAGCTAATTATGATGGTACTAAATTTACCAAATGGAACAAAGGCGGAATGATGCGAAATGATGGGGTTGATATTCAATCTTGTAGCGATGCAATGACAAATGGATTTCATGTTGCGTTTATTGAAGATGGCGAATGGCTGCAATACACCGTTGAGGTGAACGCCAAAACTACCTTTGATGTTGCTATTCGGTATGCAAGTGATGTCGCTGGTGGAAAACTTTATTTGGAAGATGAAAATGGTAGAATTTCTGAAACAATAACAATTCCATCTTCAGGTGAAATAAATAATTGGAAAACCGTAACATTAAAAAATGTTGTTTTAAAACAAGGAATGAATAAAGTCAAAGTGCATTTTGAAAAAGGAAATTTCAATTTGAACTTTTTAGAATTCAAAATTCCAGTCGAGTTAAAAAAATGAAAGGTTATTTCTTATTCTTTGGATTATGAGATAAATGAATTTGATTATAAAAATAATAGTATTTAGAAATGAAAAAAATAGGAACTATAACTCTTTTATTGACCTGCTTTATTGCGTTGTCACAACAAAAAACAATTGACCAAAAAGTTAATGCGTTGCTGAAGCAAATGACACTTGAAGAGAAAATTGGGCAACTCAATCAATATACGGGAAATAATCAGGCGACAGGACCCATAACGATAAATCCAAATAAGGAAACCGAAATCAAAAAAGGTTTAATAGGCTCGATGTTGAATGTTATTGGTACGAAATATACCCGCCAATATCAGGAATTAGCAATGCAGTCGAGATTGAAAATTCCTTTGTTGTTTGGTCAGGATGTTATTCATGGGTATAAAACTACTTTTCCAATTCCTTTGGCGGAAGCCGCAAGTTGGGATTTGGCCGCGATGGAACTTTCGGCAAGAATTGCCGCTGTCGAAGCATCGGCAAGTGGAATTCATTGGACATTTGCGCCTATGGTTGATATTGCTCGTGATCCGCGTTGGGGACGCGTAATGGAAGGAGCGGGAGAAGACACCTATTTAGGTTCGAAAATTGCTTATGCCAGAGTGAAAGGTTTTCAAGAAAAATTAGGTAATGTCAATTCGGTAATGGCTTGCGTGAAACATTTTGCGGCTTATGGCGCTGCAATTGGCGGGAGAGATTATAACTCAGTTGATATGAGCGAAAGAATGCTTTGGGAAACGTATTTGCCGCCTTTCAAATCTGCTTTGGATGCGGGTGCGGCCACTTTTATGAATTCATTTAATGACCTTAACGGAATTCCTGCAACCGGAAATAAATATTTACAACGCGACATTCTAAAAGAGAAATGGAACTTTCAGGGTTTTGTAGTTTCTGATTGGGGTTCGATCGGGGAAATGGTCAATCACGGATACTCAAAAGATATTAAAGAAGCTGCATTACAAGCCATAACAGCAGGAAGTGATATGGATATGGAAAGCAATGCTTATCGCTACCATTTAGCGGAATTGGTTCAAGAAAATAAAGTGCCAATTGCCTTGATTGATGACGCTGTAAAAAGAATTTTACGCAAGAAATTCGAATTAGGACTTTTTGACAATCCCTATAAATACTCCAATCTTGAAAGAGAAGAAGCCGCAATGAATAATCCGGAGCACAGAAAAGCAGCAAGAATTATTGCAGCAAAAAGTATCGTATTGTTAAAAAACGCTATCCCGTCGGGGAGGGAGAAGAATATTTTACCCCTTTCCAAAGACACGAAAACAATTGCTTTTATTGGCCCTTTGGTAAAAGAACACAAACAAAATATGGGTTTTTGGGCGGTAGAATTACCAGAGTTGGATTATAATACACAAGTTGTTTCACAATGGGAAGGACTGCAAAATAAGGTAGGCAGCTCCAGTAAATTGCTTTACGCCAAAGGGTGTGAGATCGATGGGGATAACAAAGATGGTTTTGCAGAAGCAATAGCCATTGCCAATCAAGCGGATATCGTAATTTTGAGTATTGGTGAAAGAGCGGATATGAGTGGTGAAGCTAAAAGTCGTAGTAATATTCATTTTCCAGGCGTTCAGGAAGAATTGGTAAAAGCAATACAAGCGACTGGGAAGCCGGTTGTGGTTTTAATTAACGCAGGAAGACCGCTCGTTTTTAATTGGACGGCTGATAATGTTCCCGCAATCCTTTATACTTGGTGGTTGGGTAGCGAAGCAGGAAATGCTATCGCGGATGTTTTGTTTGGCGATTACAATCCATCGGGAAAATTGCCAATGACTTTTCCAAGAGCAGAAGGACAAATTCCTATTTATTACAATCATTTTAATACAGGAAGACCCGCTCCAAATGACACCGCTTTTAATTATGTTTCGGCCTATACGGATTTAAATAACAGCCCTAAATTTCCTTTTGGCTATGGATTAAGTTATACTACTTTTGTATATTCAGATTTAAAACTATCTAAAAATAAGATAAAAATTACGGAAAAAATCACAGTTTCATTACATGTAAAAAATTCAGGAAATGTGGCTGGAGAAGAGGTGGTACAGCTATATCTAAGAGACAAAGTAGGATCTGTGGTTCGGCCAATTATTGAGTTGAAAGATTTTCAAAAGATACAACTTAGTCCGGGTGAAACTAAAGTGTTGGAATTTATCATAGACAAGGAAAAATTATCTTTTTACAATGCAGCTTTACAGTGGATTACTGAACCAGGAGATTTTGATTTAATGATTGGCTCATCTTCGAAAGATATTCGTTTGAAAAACACTTTTGAATTAGAAAAATAAAAAACCTCAATCGACAGTTTACCTATAAGTCCTGTCGATTGAGTTTTAAATACTTTTACAACAACATTTTATAATAATTTTAATTTTGGCTTATAGCCGTCAAAAGACCATCAAGAACTGCGTCTGCAAATTTCCCTCCTGATAAAAAAAAGAATTTATTACTTGGCCCATAGGCTAATATAGCTCGAAAAGAGTAATTTGCTTTTTTCTCCTCGTCCGTTTTGGTATTTTTATGGCACTTATAAAACGTTGAACTCCATTAATAAAACCATTGGCAATTTCTTATCTCAAAACTAGAACTTCACAAAAATATTGCCAGTTTCTTCCTCCAATTAGGGCGTACTTCATACCTAATCTGAATACGTAACTAGTTGAACATCATGCGCTTTAAATTCAATTCCGAAAGGTTTATCCATTTTTTATGCCGTAACAGTATTCTAGGAAGCGGCAACTGGTAATGTTGTTGAAAAACAATACTAAATTACTTAATAATTCATGCGTGGGTATACGAATGTGATTCCAGTCCTCTTCCAATAATTAATTAAATGATTTTTTTAGCTGTAATTCACTATTAATATGTTTTTTAATCGAATGGATTTGTTTCTTTGTCCAATATTTTTATCTTAAGGTAAAAATAATGAATGATGCGTTTTTAAAATCAAATGTTCCTTAACTTTCTTAAGAAAAATGAATTAAATCGTGAGACTAAAAATTATATTTTAATGACTAGAAAATAAGCAGATGTTAAAAAATATTTTAGATAATAAGGAATTATACCAACCAGGTTTGTCGATAGATTGTGTGATCTTTGGATTTCATGACAATCAGCTCAAAGTGTTGTTAATAAAAACAAAGTACAGTGACAAATGGGCTTTACCCGGGGGTTTTGTGCCATTAAATGAAGATATTGATCAGGCTGCAGTAACTGTTTTAAATTGTAGAACTGGATTGAAAGGAATTTTTCTGAGGCAGTTTTCGACATTTGGCGCAGCCAGACGGACCAATATTGTTACCAGTAATTCAGTACTGGAATTTTACGGAATACCTTTAGACGAAGGGAAATGGTATGCTAGCCGTTTTGTAACGGTTGGTTATTATGCCTTAGTCGATTTTTTGCAAACAATTCCGCAGCCTTTAGATAACAACGAAATTGTAGAGTGGATTGATCATAATGCGGTGCCAGAATTGATTCTAGATCACAGACAAATTCTGGATACAGCATTGAAAACCCTTCGTATGGAATTAAATTTAATGCCGGTAGGATATAATTTATTACCCGAAAAATTTACGATTCCGGAATTACAAAAATTATACGAAACCATCTTAGGTAGAAAACTCGACCGTAGAAATTTTCTACGTAAGATAACGGCAATCGGGATTTTAACAAAGCTGGACGAGAAGAAAAGTAATGTAGCCCACAAAGCCCCAAATTTATACAGTTTCGATAAAGAAAAATATGAAGAAGTCGTTAAAAACGGGTTGACGCAGGGTTGGTAATTTAAAAAAAAAAATAAAAAAACTCCATTATTTCTAATGGAGTTTTTTGTCTATCGCTATTTTTTTCTTGTTGAGGTTATCTAATCTTTTTGTACAACCCGCAACTTTTGAACTTAGTCCTATTTTAGGACGGGACATATTAGACATAAAAAAACTCCATTATTTCTAATGAAGTTATTTGTGGGCGATGAGGGGTTCGAACCCCCGACCCCCTCGGTGTAAACGAGGTGCTCTGAACCAGCTGAGCTAATCGCCCTAATGCAATGTTAGTTACTTTCGTTTCCGTTATTGCGTTTGCAAATATACATCACTTTTCTAAATTTGCAAGTAAAAACTAAAAAAATTATAAAATTTCTGCAACTACAAAGGTGCTTCCGCCAATATATATAAAATCAGATTTCCCGGCGGTTTCAATTGCTTTTTGATAAGCCGCTGGAACAGAATTATATACTTCTCCTATTAATTCGAAAGTTGTTGCTTTTTGTTTTAGAATTGCAGCGTCTAGTCCGCGAGGAATATTAGGTTTGCAAAAGTAATACTTGGCTTTTTTGGGAAATAAAGGTAAAATTTCTTCCAAATCTTTGTCGCTTACAGCTCCTAAAACGATATGTAGATCATCAAATTCTTCTTTTTGTATTTGTTTTAAAACAATTTCCAATCCATTTTTATTGTGTGCGGTATCGCAAATAACTTTTGGAAATTCATTTATCTGTTGCCATCTGCCTTGAAGGTCTGTGTTTGTTACAACTTGTAATAATCCGGATTTTATGTTTTCTGGAGTAATTATAAATTCCTTTTGGGCATTTAAAACGGCAATGGTCTGTAAAACTGTTTTCTTATTGTGCATCTGATAATCACCAATTAAATCAGAAGGATAGGTTTCTAAAATTAAATCAGAAGCAAAATATATTTTCGAGTTGCATTCTGTAGCTTTATCCAGAAAAACTGGTTTGGTCTCAGGTGTGTATTCGCCAATTACTACTGGAATATCAGGTTTTATGATGCCCGCTTTTTCAAATGCGATGGCATCAAGTGTGTTGCCCAAAAACTGGATGTGATCCATTCCTATATTTGTTATTACTGAAACTAGAGGGGTAATGACATTGGTTGCATCCAGCCTTCCGCCCATTCCCACTTCAATAACGGCGATGTCTATTTGTTCTATATAAAAATAATCAAAAGCCAATCCAACGGTCATTTCAAAAAAACTCATGTCATTTGATTCAAAAAAACTTTTGTGTTTATTGATGAAATTAATAACGAATTCCTCAGAAATATCTTTTCCGTTAATTTTAATGCGTTCTCGAAAATCTTTTAGATGTGGGGAAGTGTATAATCCAACTTTATAACCCGCTTCTTGAAGTATGGATGCCAACATGTGTGAGGTCGAGCCTTTTCCATTAGTTCCCGCAACATGAATACACTTAATTTTCTCCTGTGGATTTTCAAGGTGTGCTAAGAGTAAATGCGTGTTGGTTAAATCTTTTTTGTAGGCCGAAGCGCCCTGAAGCTGGTACATCGGGAGCTGATTAAACATCCAATTTGTGGTTTCCTGATAATTCATTTTTGTAATAAAATAGGGTTGTTTAAAATATTTTTCGATTTTTTTAGTTTAATAGTACATCGAAAAGTATCTTTAGTGCAAAATTGAAATAATTTTTAGAATTAATGATTGAAATACAATAATATTATATGTTTAGTTTTATACAATTACAGGCCGACACCATTACCAACGCTGCTTCAAACGTAGTTATCGAAAAAATTGCTCCAAATACCGAAATATCTACTTTAGGATTTCTTTTGAAAGGCGGTGTGTGGTTGATCCCAATTGGGATTTTATTATTTTACACTTTTTATTTGATCATTGAACGCTATTTGTATGTCAGTAAAGCATCTAAAATTGATACTCTTTTGATGCGTGATGTACGCGATAATTTAAATTCCGGAAATCTTGATTTGGCTCGATCTATTGCAGAACGAAATAGTAGTGCCTCAGGCAATATTATCAAGGAAGGAATTTTGGTTATTGGCAGACCTATTATCGAAATTGAATCCAATATGGATCGTGCTGCCGATATCGAAATTGGAGAAATGGAAAAGCATCTAGGCCATCTGGGACTTATTGCCGGAATTGCGCCCACTTTAGGGTTTATTGGAACAATCTCAGGAGTTATAAAAATATTTTACAGCATTTCGGTAACTGAAAATATTAGTATTGGTAATATTTCCGGAGGATTGTATGAAAAAATGATCAGTAGTGGTGCTGGATTAATCGTTGGTATTATCGCCTACAGCGGGTATCATTTATTAAACGGCAAGATTGATAATTTTGCTTTAAAAATTCAAAAACAAATATTAGAGTTTGTAAATATTATTCAAAGATCGTAACATGTCTATAAAACGTAAAAGAAGATTTCATGCCGAGGTCGCGACTTCTTCATTAAGTGATATTATGTTTTTTCTGTTGTTGTTTTTCTTGATTATATCAACCTTGGCTAATCCTAATGTTATCAAGATGACGTTGCCAAAAGCACAATCCAACGAGAAGACAAACAAGCAATACATTAGCTTATCCGTTACTGAGGATAAAAAATTCTACATTGACAAACAGCCTGTTTCATTTAAAGAACTGGAAAGGACACTGATGTCTAAAATGAGCTCAACCAAGGACCAAACGGTAATTGTTCGTATTCCATTTAATTTGCAAGTACAAGACTTAGTCGATGTACTGCAAATAGGAGTGAAGAACAATCTGAAGTTTGTGATTGCTACCAGTCCCAAGTAAGGCATTGCTTGTTTTTACGAAGCAATTCTTTATTTGGGCGTGACCACAATAGGAAAAGGGGCTAATCAACTTTATGCTGATTAGCCCCTTTTCATATTGCGGTCGGGCTATCCGCAGTACTTCGGTACTTGCTGCTATCCCTCACGCAGATTCGTGATCTGCCAGATTATTTGCGATGACAAGAATAGTTACTGTTTACAAAAAACTACTACTCCTAATTGTTTTAATTCAAATTGAAATTATAAACAATCTTTCCGACTTGTTTTTCCGGAGCATCGCTGCTGGCATCCCATCTCGTATTCATAGCAGCAATTCGGGCTTGGTCTAGTAAACATTTTGCGGTATTAGTGGTTCCTTTTACACCGGCAACAGCATTTACAGTCCTTCCAGATCTATCTACCGATACTTCAACAACAACTTTTCCTTGTTCATTACACGTGTATTTTGGCGCGGGTTTAGAAACTGCTTTTCTGTTTCCTAACGAATATCCAACGCCGCCGCCAGAACCACTCCCTGTTCCGCCGCCGCTTCCGGAGCCATAGCCGCTTCCAGTTCCTATTCCGGTTCCAGTGCCGTTTCCTCCACCTGTTCCTCCACCAGAACCACCTGTTCCATAATAACCGTTAGAACTTAAGCTTCCGTTAGATTTTCCTTTGTTCCCAGCTGTTTTATCATCCCCGTCACCGCCTTTATTGGATCCTTTCATGATGCTGGATAAAGCATCATTGGTATTGTTAGAAACTTTAGGTTTTACAACCACGGGTTTTGTTTCTTCTTTTACGACTACTGTTGGTTTTTTAGTCTTTTCTTTCGTCGGAATCACGACACTTTCCTCGCTGCTGTTTTCTTGCGATAAAATAGCTTCGTCCGGAGTTGATTTTGCAGGCGTTTGTCTGGTTTGGTTTTTTACTTCCAAAATTTCACTCTTATAATCTGCTCCAGAACCGAAATCGCTGTCGCCAAAATTCACAGTAACGCCACCGCCACCTCCGCCACCGGCAAGTTCATCCATGTTTGCAGGAGGCCAAAATCGGATGAAAAATAATATCAACAACATTGTCGCATACAAAAGAATGGATAGTGCTAAGGATTTCTTTTGATCTGATGAAATGGTGGAACTCATTTGTATTTTAAATTTTAAAAAGTGTATTACTAAAAAACGTTGAAAAGTACTAAAAATTGTTAAGAGTAAAAAGCTACTTCCGGAATATAAATAAGATCGCTTTCGCTTAAAACTAAAAATAAGAAAAGGGATTAAATAGACTATAAAATCTGCTTAATCCCAGTTCCGATAAATATTAAAGAATAATCCGTTGGATAATAGTAATAAAAATTTAAATTAATTTTAAACAAAAAAATTGAACCACATAGAAACATAGAAACATAGAAACATGGAAAAATAGAGTCAAATAGCCCAATTCTTGGGTTCACCTAGCTATGGTTTTTACTAAAAAAGTGAAACGACTTCCTTGATGTAAAAATCTATGTTTCTATGTGGTTAAAAAATTACACAAATTGAATTACACCTAACGGGTTAAAGAATACTATTTTAATTTAAGTAAGCTGCTTTAATGCAATTTCAAAAGCAGTGGCACTAATATTTGTTTTACTTGAATTTAAAGCATGCGTTTTTTCGATTGCTTTTTTGATGATTTCTGAGGTGTCTTGGAAGATAGCTTCATCTGTCATTTGTACTTTCTTTTCCATGAAATAAGCAAAAACACGCGCCATCCCACAATTAGAAATAAAGTCAGGAATCAAACTCACTTTATGATCTACATCTTCCATAATTGGTCCGAAAAAGATTGCTGCATCGGCAAAAGGTACATTCGCACCACAGGAAATTACTTCAAGACCATTTGCAATTAAGTTGTCAATTTGTGATTGAGTGACCAATCGGGAAGCGGCACACGGAGTGAATATTTCAGCACCGATTGTCCATATTTTTTGATTGATTTCTTCAAACGGAATCATGTTTTCGGCAACCAGTTTGTTTCCGTCTTTGGCTATAAATAAAGCTCTAATTTCTTCGAAAGAGAATCCTTCTTCATTTATTAATCCACCATCTCTGTCGATAATACCAATTACTTTAGCACCCATCTCGGCTAAGTAAAATGCGGCAGCTGACCCTACGTTTCCAAAACCTTGAACGATTGCTTTCTTTCCCTTTACATCTCCACCATAAATCGTGTAATAATTACGAACGGCTTCAGCAACACCATAACCAGTAATCATATCGGCAACAGTATATTTTTTGGAAACATCAGGTGAGAATTTTGGATTTTCAATCACCTTCACCACACCTTGACGCAATTGCCCTATTCTGTTGATTTTATCTGCTTCGGTCGGTTTGAAATGTCCGTTAAAAACACCTTCTTGGGGATGCCAAACGCCACATTCCTCCGTCATAGGAATTACTTCGTGAATTTCATCTACATTCAAATCACCGCCAGTTCCGTAGTAACTCTTTAATAAAGGAGAGACGGCTTTATACCAACGTTGTAAAACGCCTTTTTTTCTTGGATCATTTGGATCAAAATTAATTCCAGATTTAGCGCCTCCGATTGCAGGTCCAGAAACCGAAAATTTCACTTCCATGGTTTTTGCCAAAGACAAAACTTCATTCATATCCAACCCTTTTCTCATACGAGTACCACCACCGGCAGCGCCACCACGTAGCGAATTAATGACTGTCCATCCTTCAGCTTCCGTTTCTGTATCTTTCCAATGGAAAACTATTTCAGGTTCTTTATTTTCGAATTTCTTTAATAAATCTTTCATTTGTTGCGATATGTTTAATTTTGGCAAATATAAAAAATAGAATAATGTGAATTATCTATTTTTAATTTTATTTAGGAGAATAAATAGTTCCAGAACTGTGATCTTTTTTTGCTCCTGTAACGCTATTCAAAACATTGATTTCTCCTCGTAATTTTAAAACACCGAGTAATGCAAAAATCAACGCTTCTTTGAATTCCAATATTTTAGCTGAAGGAATTATGATTTTCATTTCTGGTAAATGGTACTGAATTCTTTCGATGAGAAAATCATTGTAAGCGCCACCGCCAGTTATGAAAAGGCTGCCGTTTTTTTTTGGCAAAGCCAAAGTAATTTGCAAAGCCACGTGTTCCGTAAAGGTGTGTAATTTGTCTTTTATTGGAATAAAATAGCTTTCGAAAATAGGCAAAATAGTTTCTTTTACAAATTCGAAACCCAATGATTTAGGATGTTTTTTTTGGTAATAATCCAAATCATTTAATCCATTTAATAAATCTTCGTTACAAATTCCGGTTCTTGAAATACTGCCTTTGTCATCATAATCCAATCCCAATTGATTGGCATAAAAATTTAAAACAGTGTTCACAGGTGAAATATCAAAGGCGATTCTTTTGTTGTTTTGTTCAAAAGATACATTCGAAAAACCACCTAAATTCATGCAGTAATCATATGCAGGAAATAAAATTCGGTCACCAATAGGTACCAAAGGCGCTCCTTGACCGCCCAGTTGTATATCCTGAACCCGAAAATCACAAACTACCGTTTGGTTAATTAAGCGAGCAATTTCAGGCAAGTTGCCAATTTGTAAAGTAAATCCGTTTTGTGGTTGGTGTAAGATAGTGTGTCCGTGCGAACAAACGGCGTCGAGATTTTTTACGTCGTATTTTTTAATAAAACTTGAAATAATCGTACCCAAAAGTTGCGTATAGTCTTGATCCAATTGCTTTAGTTGAGTTTTAGAAAAATCGACGGCTATTTTTAATTTGTTTAACCAATCGGTTGTATAAGAAATAGTTTCAGATTCCAGGATTTCAAATTCCCACTTATTATTTTTTACAGTAAAGACAATGTGTGCCAAATCTACGCCGTCCAGCGAAGTTCCGGACATGACTCCTATTATAGTATAGTTTTCTTTAAACATAGGCTAAATTTACGAAATCGTTTGAAATCTGATATTTAATAATTACTTTTGATGACAAATTTAAGAACAATTAATTTACAATTAAAATATGGATTTTAATCTAACCGAAGAGCATTTAATGATTCAGCAAGCCGCTAAAGATTTTGCAGTAGCAGAATTATTACCGGGCGTAATTGAACGTGATGAACATTCAAAATTCCCAACTGATCAGGTAAAAATGATGGCCGATCTAGGTTTTATGGGAATGATGGTAGATCCTAAATATGGTGGATCTGGTTTGGACAGCATTTCTTATGTTTTGGCAATGACAGAAATTGCAAAAGTTGATGCTTCGGCAGCTGTAATCATGTCAGTAAATAACTCTTTAGTTTGTGCTGGTCTTGAAAAATATTGCAGTGAAGAGCAAAAAATGAAATATTTAGTGCCGCTTGCCAAAGGGGAAGTGATTGGTGCTTTTTGTTTGTCAGAGCCAGAAGCGGGAAGCGATGCGACTTCGCAAAAAACTACAGCTATTGATAAAGGCGATCATTATTTGTTGAATGGAACTAAAAACTGGATCACTAATGGGTCAACTGCATCCACTTATTTAGTAATTGCCCAAACGGATATTGAAAAAGGACACAAAGGAATTAATGCTTTTATCGTTGAGAAAGGTTGGGCTGGATTTGATATTGGTCCAAAAGAGAAAAAAATGGGAATTCGTGGAAGCGATACGCATTCGTTAATGTTTACGGATGTAAAAGTTCCTAAAGAAAATAGAATTGGTGCCGACGGATTTGGATTTGCTTTTGCAATGAATGTTTTAAACGGCGGAAGAATAGGAATTGCCTCACAAGCGTTAGGAATTGCAACTGGTGCTTATGAAATTGCATTGAAATATTCGCATGAGAGAAAAGCCTTTGGAAAAGAAATTTTTAACCATCAGGCAATTGCTTTTAAACTGGCTGATATGTACGTCAAAGTAACTGCAGCAAAATTATTGGTGATGAAAGCGGCTTGCGAAAAAGATGAAGGTAAAGATATTGCGCATTCTGGAGCGATGGCAAAATTGTACGCCTCAGAAATTGCTTTAGAAGTGGCCAATGAAGCTGTTCAAATTCACGGTGGAAATGGTTATGTAGCAGAATATCATGTGGAACGTATGATGCGTGACTCTAAAATTACTCAAATTTATGAAGGGACTTCTGAAATACAACGAATTGTAATTTCAAGAGGATTAGTTTCGTAAATAAAACAAAATAATTATAGAAATCCTTTCTAATTTCGGTTGGAAAGGATTTTGTTTTTTTAATATATTTACGGAAAGAATTTTTTTTAGACACTATTAAATTTAAAAGGCAATGCGGAGTTGATTGCGACTATTTTAATTTTAAACCGAAGAACTCCGTTGTTTGGTGCTGCAGTGTGTTGCGGAAATGCGGTTAATTCAATCTTTGTTACTCTGTTTGTACTTAAAAAGGAAGTAAAAATAATGGTGGCGCACTTTTTATTTTGGCACTAATTACCTTTCTTTGTTGTGTTATTTTAGTTTTTAAGGATAGAAATAATGTAATGAATTTGTTGAATTAAAATATAAATATGCTGATACCTTCCATTAATAATAGTTTAAGAGAACTAATTGATTTGCTGAATCAATTGTCGCAAGAAGAATATTCCAGTTCTTGTGCGGAATTGAGTAATGCAACTATTGGGGAGCATACCAGACATATTCTTGAGATGTTTCAATGCTTAGAAAATCAATATGATTCAGGTCTTGTAAATTATGATAAAAGGGAACGAAATACCCGTATTCAAACAGACACCATTTTCGCTATTGAAAATATTGTTTCGATTCAACAAAATTTAGACAAAAAAAATAAAAACCTCGAGCTGTTGCAAATCATTGACGGAGAGGAAATCCGAATTGAAAGCAACTATTTTAGAGAATTATTGTATAATCTGGAACATTGCATTCATCATCAGGCGCTTATAAAAGTGGCTATTTTGCAATGTGAAACAGTGACAATTGATCCTAATTTTGGCGTTGCGCGCTCCACAATACAATATAGAAATCAATGTGCACAGTAAGTTTTGTAGCAACGAATGATAAAATTATCATTACCTCCAATCGGGATGAAAAAACGGTACGACCGAGCGCAATACCACCAAATAATTATATCGTAAACGGAAAAAATCTTATTTTTCCAAAGGATCCAAAAGCCGGAGGAACTTGGTTTGTTGCAAATGCGGATGGAATAATTTTGGTGTTATTAAACGGTGCTGATGAAAAACATGAAGTAAAACTTCCGTATCGAAAAAGTCGTGGTTTAATTGTTTTAGATCTGATTAGCAGCTTTTCGCCAAAGGATTTCTGGACCGAAATTGATTTGGAAAACATAGAACCTTTTACTTTAGTTTTGTTTCAAAACAATGCGCTTTTTCAATTGCGCTGGAATGGAGAAGAAAAGCAAACAACTCCTCTTGATGTTCATCACAATCATATTTGGTCTTCCTCAACTTTGTATTCGCAATCGGTTCGTGAAAAACGAGACAATTGGTTTCATGCTTTTATGGATGATAATTCTGAAATTTCCGAATCAAAAATACACAATTTTCATCGTTACACCGAAGAAGGAAATGATGAAAACGGTTTGGTTATCAATAGAAATGACGAGATGAAAACGTTGAGTATCACGCAATCGGTTATTGAAAAAAATAAAGTAGCTGTATTGCATTACGATTTAATTGCACAGCAGGATTTTTCGACCTCATTTATCACTGTTTAAAGAACTTAATTTGACCCGAGTTATGACGAACAGGCGAAGCAAACTACTTTTTCATAAAATTACGCATTGGGAATATTGGCCTTTCCAGATTGTTTACATTCCTATTTATTTTCTTTGGTCCTATTATTCTATCAAGGCAAAATCTATTTTTTTCTTTAACGCTTCAAATCCAACCATAAAAAATGGCGGTTTTATGATGGAGTCCAAAAAAGAAATTTATGATTTGATTCCACAACAGTATTATCCAAAAACGGAATTAATAAAAGAAGGAACTGCTCTGGAAGAAATTTTAAATTTGATTGAAGTAGCACAAATTAAGTATCCTTTGATTGCAAAACCGGATATTGGACTGCGAGGATCTGCAGTAAAAAAAATCAATTCGATTACCGATTTAAAAGAATATGCTAATAAAGCAAATTTTGATTACGTAGTGCAGGATTTAATTCCTTACGAGAACGAAATTGGAATTTTCTATGTGCGTTATCCTCATGAAAAAGTGGGCAAAATTACAGGAATAGTTTCTAAAGAATTTTTGATTATCACTGGAAACGGATTCTCTACTATGCAAGAATTAATCAAAGAAAATCCGCGGTACGAAATGCAGTTAAAGGTTTTAAAACAGGAATACGGTAAAAAACTACTTGATATTCTTCCAAAAGGAGAAAAACTAAATTTGGTGCCTTACGGAAATCATGCAAGAGGCGCAAAATTCATTGACGGAAGTCAGTGGGTAACCCCGAAATTGACACAAACCATCAACGAAATGTGCTTACAGATTCCGGGTTTCTACTTTGGGAGATTGGATGTGATGTACCATACAGTTGAAGAATTAGAACAAGGATTACACTTCTCGATTGTGGAGTTAAATGGTGCCGGAAGCGAGCCCACGCACATTTATGACCCAAAACATTCTTTGTTTTTTGCATGGAAAGAACTCGCGCGTCACATTACGTATATGTATGAAATCAGCGTTGCAAATCATAAAAATGGTGTTCCCTATTTACTGCACAAAGACGGGATGAATGAATATAGAATGCACTTGGAACAAAGCAATAAAATTATAAATTTCTAAAATAATGAAAGCAGTAAAGAACATTTTTGTTGGTTTTTTAGTGAGCTTTATTGGTTCGATACCGCTGGGATATTTGAATGTTATTGGTTTTGAAATCTATTCAAAATTTGGAATGAACAGTTTGATTTTCTTTTTGTTCGGCGTTATTTGCGTGGAAATGTTTGTGATTTATTTCACTTTAATTTTTGCAAAGCAATTGGTCAACAATAAAAAATTAATGAAGTTTATTGATTTTTTTGCCGTTTTCTTTCTATTGATTATTGGCTATTCTTTTTACGCCAGCGCCAATCAAACAACGGAACAGCAAGGTGTATTTGAAAAATATGCAATGTATTCTCCGTTTCTAATCGGTGTTTTTTTGAGTGGGATCAATTTTCTTCAAGTGCCATTTTGGACCGGTTGGAATCTGTATTTGATTAATGGGAATTATATTTCCATTGTAAATAAACTCAAACTGTATTATATTGCAGGGACTTTAATAGGTACGTTTCTTGGAATGCTCACTTTGGTTTTGATATTAGACAAGTTATCTCAAAAGACAACCAGCTTTTCTAAATATGTAATTCCTGTTGTGATTCCGTTGTTTTTTGTAGTTTTAGCCTTTGTTCAAATGATTAAAGTGTACAAAAAATATTATCGAAAAAGAATCTGAATATATAACTTTAATGTTAATACATTGCTGTCTTTATTAACCAAAATCTACATTAATTATGAAAAAAGTTTTTCTGTTACTTCCATTTCTTTTCTTGTGTTGCAAACAAATTTCGTCGATTGTAAATGAGACCGAAACAAGTGAACCGTTGTCAATTGCATATAGAGTAAAAGAAAATGACGTTGCTAAAACATTGAAATATTTAGCTTCGGATGACTTAGAAGGCAGAGAAACAGGAAAAGCGGGAATGGTAAAGGCTGCGGATTATTTAGAACAATTTTTTAAGGATAACAATGTAAAACCGTATTTCAAATCGTATCGTGATACGTTATCAACTTTTAAGGAAACGGCCTTTAATGTTGTAGGTGTTGTTGAAGGAAATGACCCAGTTCTAAAAAATGAATTTATAATTTTAAGCGCGCATTACGATCACATTGGTTTGGATAAAAAGGGGGTGAATGGAGATTTTATAAACAATGGTGCTAATGATGATGCTTCTGGAACAACTGCAGTTGCTGAAATGGCAAAATATTTCAGTATCGCCAAAAATAATAAACGCAGCATTCTTTTTGTGTTTTTTGCAGGAGAAGAAAAAGGCTTGTTGGGTTCTAAACATTTAGCGAAAAAACTGAAAGCACAAGATTTTAAATTGTATGCCCAGTTCAATATTGAAATGATTGGTGTGCCGATGAAAAGAGATTATCTAGCGTACATTACCGGTTTTGATAAGTCGAATATGGCGGGAAAAATCAACGAATACACAGGAAAAAACACCATTGGTTTTCTTCCAAAAGAAGCCGAATATAAATTATTTTACAGATCAGATAACTACTCTTTTTACGAACTTTTTAAAGTGCCTTGCCAATCTGTGAGTACTTTTGACTTTGAAAACTTTGAGTTTTATCATCATGTTTCGGATGATTTCAGTGCTATGGATATTCCGCACATGACTTCTTTCATTCAAGAATTATTACCGGCTGTTACTAAAATGGCAAACACACCAACTAAGGAAATCATAATGCTTAAATAGTTAAAGAAACCGCCTGATTCATATCGTAAGCCAAAATTAAATAATCATTGTTGTTGAATTGAAAATCCCCAATAATGGTCCATTTTAGTTTTTCGGTATGTGCTTTGGTGGATGGAATATTGATTTTATTGATAAAAGTCAATCCCAATGGGTATTTATAAAGCATGTGTGTTCTCATGAATTCGAACAGCGGCGTAATCAAACCTTTTCCACGATATTTCTTGTGAATACAAATGGGGCCATATTGAAAACTATTGGTTGTGTTGATGTCAAAATCTAAAAAGGTCAGTTCGGGAAACAACGAACTCATGTAATTAAAAATGGGCCATTGTTTGAAAAAATCCCAACTTCCCGTAAAAACATAAGCAATGATTTTGTCATTGTCTTTAGCAATAAACAATTCTGATTTTTGAATAACTTCGGTTAGTTGTTGAGTCGTAAATGGCGTCGTAACAAAGCCGGAAGCTTTTTCTTCTTGAGATAAATTAGCAACAAGATACAATTCCTGTAATGCCAATACGCCATCAATGTCACTCATTTTTGCAATTTCGAATGTAATTCTTTCTGTCATTTTCTAGGAATTCGGATGTTAATTTACTTTGCCAAAAATAAGTAAAATTACAGGAAACTTTAATTTTTATTAGAGCAAGAATCCTTTGTGTAAAGCATTACTTTTTACCGTTTTTGTTTATTTTTGCTCTATGAAAAATATTATCATCACAGGAACGAGTAGGGGAATAGGATTTGAGTTGGCATTGCAATTTGCCAACGCGGGACACCAAGTTTTAGCCATTTCCAGAAAAATTCCAGAAGCTTTATTAGGAAACCAAAACATCACTTGTCTTTCTGTTGATTTATCCAGTGAATCTGAATTGGAGAAAGTAACTGATTTTCTTTCCAAATCTTGGAAACAAATAGACGCAGTCATTCATAATGCGGGAAGTTTATTGTTGAAATCCTTTTCAGAAACCACTCAGGAAGATTTCGAGAATATATATAAAGTCAATGTTTTTGGAGTTGCTAATTTGACCCGAATTTGTTTGCCTTTTTTACAAAAAGGAAGCCATGTGGTAACGATAAGTTCTATGGGCGGAATTCAGGGAAGTTTGAAGTTTGCCGGACTTGCTGCTTACAGTTCGAGTAAAGGAGCCGTTATTACATTATCAGAGTTGTTAGCTGAAGAATACAAAGAGCGTGGGATTTCTTTCAATGTTTTAGCTTTGGGTTCGGTGCAAACTGAAATGCTTGCTGAAGCTTTTCCAGGCTATCAAGCGCCAATAAGTGCGAGTGAAATGGCAAATTATATTTATGATTTTACTTTGACCGGAAATAAATATTTCAACGGCAAAGTGTTGCAAGTTTCTTCTACAAATCCATAACTTAGAGTTATAAGTTTTAAGTTATGAATTATGAGTGAAAGTATTGTAAAAACAAAGAGTTTTGAGTTGGCAATTAGAGGTGTGAATTTTTATAAATACTTGGTCGCTGAAAAGAAAGAATATATTATGAGTAAACAATTTTTGCGATCCGTTACTTCAGTTGGTGCAAATGTCCGTGAAGCTGTAAATGCGCAAAGCAAGCCTGACTTTATTCATAAGTTGTCAATAGCCCAGAAAGAATGTGATGAATCTCTTTATTGATTAGAACTTTTAAAAGAAACCAATTATATTTCCGAGTTAGAATTTGAATCGATTTACCAACAAAATAATGAAGTTTTGAAAATTATACGAAGTATTATAATAACCTCTAAAAAAAACTCATAACTCATAATTCTTAACTTATAATTTGCAATTGTTTTGAGCGAAACCTTAGCCAGATACATTCCAGAGCATGCGGTAAAACCCGTTTTCGAACTTATTGTTGCCAATCAAGTACATCTTAAGATTGTCAACGAAAGACAGACGCGTCATGGTGATTATCGAAAAGGTTTGAACGGAAAGCATGAAATCACGGTAAATTCAAATCTTAATAAATACAAGTTCTTGATTACGTTAATTCATGAAATCTCGCATTTGGTTGCGTTTGAAAAATTTGGCAGACACATTAAACCGCATGGAAACGAGTGGAAATATTCGTTCCAACGGTTGATGATTCCTTACATTCGACCGGAAATCTTTCCGAATCATTTGCTGCCGTTGTTGGCGAGACATTTCAAAAATCCAACAGCCAGCAGCGATACTGATGCTACTTTGGCTTTGGCACTGAAACAATTTGACCAGCAAAATGATAAAAATTATGTATTTGAAATCCCTTATGGAAGTGTTTTCCGAATCCAAAACGGAAAGATTTTTAAGAAAATAGCTGTAAGAACGAAGCGTTTTGAATGTCTCGAAATGAGTTCCGGGAAAACCTATTTATTTAATCCAAATGCTGAGGTCGAGCTGTTGAAATCAAGCTAGCTTTTTACTTTTTTAAATACGCTTCACGTACTTTTTGGGATGTACAATAATTCTATAAAAACCTCATTATTAATTGCTTATTTTGCTACTTTAAAAGGAAAAAGGTTTTTTACGATAATTCTATGTAAATTTTATCTTATATTTACAGTGCTTTCTCTACTTCACATAAAAGAATATAATTATGAAAAATCTACGATTCCTATTCGCAACTATGCTCATATTGTCTAAAATTTTATCATTTTAGTTAATAGAAATATGAAAAATGCAATCATTCGTTTCGTATTTATCTTTATACCTTTTTTGATAAACGCACAAGAAACTGCAGAAACCGCAATCGTCAATCCAAAAGGGAATTGGTATTTTGGTGCAGAAATGGGTTCGAATACCATAACCTCTTTCAAGCTAAGCGAGCCCAATAAATCATTTCAGGGAGGAGTTTTGGCAGAATATTACACGGGGAGTCATTGGAGTTTGAGTGGACGAATTAAATATTTTGAAACCGGAGTTTCATTTTACAAACCAGATACACATAGTGGAAGTTGGTTTGATTTGGGTAGCGATGCGTATTCTGGTATTTTTAAGGGAGCCGTTGTTTCTATTCCTGTAGCTATAAAATGGGAGTTTAGAATTTTTAAAAACCTTAGCGGAAGTTTGAAAATGGGGTATGCGCACAGTTTTGAAACCAAAAGTAGTTATACCAATTACTCTAAGAATTTAAAAACTGACTATCCGAAAAATTATGGAAGTTCAATTTCAGGATTGGGTTTAAATTATTTTTTGAACAATAAAACTGCGATCTATGTTGATTTTGAAACCTATTTTGGTGGACGAAAAGCAAAAATACCAGCGCTTATTTTTGACAATGATCAACATGTTATGAATAATCTAATCAACATTGGTGTGAAACATGACTTTAAAGAATAGATATATGCAAATACAATTATTTGTTTCGTATTTATCTCTGTCTAAAATCATTGTCAGCAAAAAATCATTTTGGATTACGTAGTTGCGTAATAACCTTTGTCAAATATATTGTTGCTGTTTATGAAAAAAGAGCATTTGATTTAGAGTGTTTTTACTCTTTCAAATACGCTTCCCGTACTTTTTTGAATAAATTTGAAGAATAAACAAAGGCGACAACAGCCTCATTATCGGTTCTGAAAATTTCTTCTTTGTTTCCTTCCCAGGCTTTTAAACCATCTTTCAGGAATAGAATTTTCTCTCCAATTTCCATCACGGAGTTCATATCATGCGTGTTAATAACAGTTGTGATATTGTATTCTTCGGTGATTTCTCTGATAAGATTATCAATCAAAATAGCTGTATTGGGATCTAAACCAGAGTTAGGTTCATCACAAAATAAGTATTTGGGATTGTTTACAATGGCGCGGGCAATAGCAACGCGTTTTTGCATTCCGCCAGAAATTTCCGAAGGTAATTTTTTGTGTGCTTCTGTTAGATCAACTCTTTTTAATACAAAGTCAACGCGCTCCTGAATTTTTTTATTATTGTCTTTGGTGAACATTCGTAACGGAAAACCAACATTTTCCGCCACAGTCATGGAATCAAACAAAGCGCTTCCTTGAAAAACCATTCCGATTTCAGTTCGTAATTCTCGTTTCTCATCCGGATTTAATTCGGAGTAAATTCGGCCATCAAATGAAATAGTTCCAGATTCTGGAGTATGAATGCCTAAAAGGCTTTTTAGTAGAACCGTTTTTCCAGATCCACTTTGTCCAATTATCAAATTCGTTTTTCCAGTTTCAAAAACCGTTGAAATACCCTTGAGAATTTTGTTTCCGCCAAACGATTTTTCTATATTTTTTACTTCTATCATGATCCTAGTAACAACTGTGTTAATATATAATTGAAAAGTATTATGGAAACCGATGTCCAAACAAAGGATACAGTACTGGCTTTACCTACCTCGAGTGCGCCACCTTTCATGTAATAACCATGAAAAGAAGGGATTGTGGCTAATAGCATCGCAAAAATTAATGTTTTGATAAAAGCGTAAACAATATGAAACGGAATAAAATCCATTTGGGTTCCATTTATAAACTCAGCGCTTGAGATAAAACCGCCATATACACCAGCCATCCAACCGCCCAAAACTCCCAGGAACATTGCGATTCCTATCAGGAAAGGGTATAGTAACAACGCTATTATTTTAGGGAAAACAAGGTAGTTTAAGGAATTTACTCCCATCACTTCTAAGGCGTCGATTTGTTCCGTAACCCGCATTGTCCCTATACTGGAAGTGATAAATGACCCCATTTTTCCGGCCATAATAACGGAGATAAAAGTGGGAGCAAACTCTAATACTACCGATTGTCGTGTAGCAAAACCAATAAGATATTTTGGAATTAAAGGATTGGTTAAATTAAGTGCTGTTTGAATGGCAACAACACCTCCAACAAAAAAAGAAATGAAGGCAACTATACCAAGAGAATCAATGATCAAATCATCAATTTCTTTAAAAATTAGCTTTTTCATTACAGACCATTTTGTCTGTTTGTTGAAAATTTCTTTAAGCATTAGAAAGTATCTTCCTATTTGCGTTACATAGCGGATGAGCATCATAAGTTTTTCAATTATGGGCTAAATTACAAAAAATGTCAGGAGTTATCCTTTTGATTCAGGAGTTTTTGATTTTTAAAGTTAAAAAAGCTTTTCCTTCATTTTCTTCAGCCGATAGTTGCGAATGAATTTTGCTTGTTCTGTGGTTACTAGCAAAGGAGTTTTAGCCGTTTTAGCTTTCCAGAAACCTTTGATATAATCGAAAAAGAGTAATGGTTTTTTTTTCATCATCGCCAGTTTTGCTGAAGCGATACAGGTGATAAGAAAGCCGTAACCTAAAGTGTAAAATGCCTCGCCTTGTTTGTAACGGGCCGTTTTGTTGTAGTTTGCTCCAGTTGGTTTTAAATGTTTCACGATTAATGAAGCATCCGTAACCACTTTCCATCCATGAAATTTTGACAATAATTCATCAACGGTATCCCAACCCATAGCGGGTTTTAAATTCCCTATCTGCTCGAAACATGCTTTTCTGTAGGCTTTGAAGGCACCACGGATATGGTCTTTATCGGTAAGATTTTCTAAAATCCATTTGCCGTTTTTTTCAATATAAGCAAATCCGCCAGCCATTCCTATCGAAGTATCTTTTTCGAATATGGTTAAGATTGTTTCAAAATAATTGTTGGGTAGAATCAGGTCGGCATCCAGTTTTACGATAACGTCATACTCTTTATCCAAAGTTTCATACCCTTTTTGAAAAGCCTGAATGACTTTGCTTCCCGGCAAATGAATCGCTTCAGAGGTTTTATTTACCAAAGTGATAAACGGATTTTGTTTAGCGAAAGCAGTTACGATTTCGGCAGTTTTATCCGTAGAATTGTCATTGACAACAACAACTTTTTTGGGTAAAACGGTTTGCGAAATCAAAGAATTTAAAGTTAAAGCGATAAATGCTTCCTCGTTATGCGCCGGAATGACAATATAATAATTCATTATTTTATTTTTTCGGCGTAAACGATATAATATCTTGGGGTGAATTTTCTTAATAGTGGTCTGATACCAAATTTGTTAACGGGATTGGTCCATTTTTCTCTGTCGATTATTTTCCAGCCGGTTTTCTCCAAAAGCCAATCGAGTTGCCAATCTTCAAATTCATGGTAATGTCTGTCCCACATGTCCGTTTTACTGCGGTAAGCTGGTGAAAACCACAAACGCAATGGAATAGAAATAAAAAGTTTATCAGTTTTGATTTCACTTAAAATGGTGAAAGGATTCAGTAAATGTTCAAAAATTTCGAAAGCAGTTACTACATCCTTTTTTTCATTTGAAAATACGGACTGGTCCAAATCTAAATCTTCTCCAGTTGTATTAGAAACGGAAAATCCCTCGGATTTCATGATTTTAGAAAAAGGATTTTCAACACCTAAATCTAATATGGTCTCCGATGTTGAGACATGTTTTTTTAGGAATTCTAAAGTGTGTTTGAATCTTTTATTGGGAAACGTTTTTTCGTACATGTTTTTTGGATTTTGCCGCAAGGGCACAAAGGCACAAATATAGTAATAAATGTGTTTTTTGGCATTGTTTTTTAGCCCGGATGGGAATGAAAATCCCGGAGCTTCAGAATGTAGTTTTTCAAGGTACAAAAAGCGACTAAAAGAAGCTTTCTTGTACCTTGGAAAAACAAATTTTGTAGTGAGGAATTGCAATGTACAGCCGGATTAGCTCTTCAATAACATATTCTAAAAGAATTAATATCGATATATAAAGGCATTGATGTTCATTCCTGCTCCAACAGAAGCGAAAATCATTACATCACCTTTGTGTATTGTTTGATTTTCAATTTCGCCGCGAATTAACAAGTCAAAAAGCGTTGGGACGGTAGCCACACTGCTGTTTCCCAGTTCATGGATGCTCATGGGCATAATGTCTTTAGGAACAGATCTATCGTATAATTTATAAAAACGTTGGATTATCGCTTCATCCATTTTTTCGTTGGCCTGATGGATTAGAATTTTTTTCACGTCGTCAATGCCAAGTCCGCTTTTGTCCAAACAACTTTTCATGGCTGCGGGAACTTGATTTAATGCAAACTCATATATTTTGCGTCCGTACATTTTTATGTAGCGCGTATCTGGATCTAAATCAGGATTGTATGATTTTCCGAAGAACAAATACCCCGCTTCGTCATTTGCATACGTTGCACTTTCATAAGCTAGCATTCCAGTTTCGTCATCTGAAGCTTCAATAATAGAAGCGCCGGCTCCGTCTGAATAAATCATAGAATCCCTGTCGTGCGCATCTACCACTCTAGAAAGGGTTTCAGAACCTATAACTAAACAACGTTTTGCCATTCCGGATTTGATGAACGCGTTAGCTTGAAGCACTCCCTCAATCCAACCGGGACAGCCAAAAAGGATATCGTAAGCGACACATTTTGGATTTTTTATCTGTAATTTATTTTTGACGCGGGTGGCTAAACTAGGAAGCATATCAGATTGAATTGTTCCGTGTTTTACATCTCCAAAGTTGTGTGCAAATATAATGTAGTCTATAGTTTCCGGATCAATTCCAGCATTTTGTATGGCTTTTTGCGAAGCAAAAAAAGCCAAATCAGAAGAATTTAAATGGTCTTCCGCATAACGCCTGTGTTCTATGCCGGTAATGCTTTTAAATTTATTAATGACTACTTCATTTGGGTAGGCGAAATCTGTTCCGTCTTCATTCAAAAAAACATGATTATTAAAGTCAGTGTTGCTTACTTTTTTCTCAGGAATATAACTTCCTATTCCAGTTATTTTTATTTTCATCGGTTTGGGTTTCCAAAAATTTAGGCTAATTTAATGATAAATAAATTAGTACACTCACAAAATTTACTATGCATGCATATAATTATGATATAATAATTTATTAGCAAAAATATTGATTATTGTGTCACGAAATGTGATAAATAATGCGATATTTATTTCCAATGCTTGCAATTGATAAAATTTTTTTTTGACAAATCGAACTCGATAATTTTTAAGCGTGAAAATTTTTAATATACTTATGTGTTTATTTTTGCGCTACGTTTGTTTTGAAAGAAAACAAAAATTAGATAGTGTAGTATCAATACTAAAAAGAGCCACTAACGAGTGGCTCATATAAGGACTATCTGATATTTATTTTTTCTAGATGTATATTTATTTCCTTTAATTTTTTATCATATTCCAATAATAAAACATTTCCAACCTTAGCAGGTAAAACTCGAAAATCTTTATTGTTAGTATCGCTTTCTAAGTAAATTTTATCTTCAGAGAGTTCTCCATTATCACAAATTATAGTTTTAAAAGCATTTTTGTTTTTCTCGCCTTTTATTCGTTCATAATCTATAAAACAAGCGTAGAAACGATCATTTGTTTTGTCTATTTGGGTATATTCGTAATCAAATGCTCCAAAAGATTTTAATGCATGTGCATTTAATTGTGGGCTACCAAAATCAGATAAACTGGGCGCTCTTGATTTTCCTTTTTCAAATTCTTGAATTCCCGTAAGTTTGAAATCGGAATTGAATTTAAAGACCACAGAATTTGCAATTGTAAGTTGCGTAACACTTGCGCCGCCACCGCCACCGCCACTTAATAAGGATAATGTTGTAAGTGCTATGCCTCCAGCATTGGCGGTTCTTTTATAAAATTCACCAATTGCATAATACTCGTTGTTATTTGTTTTTGCAATATTGTGGAAATAGATGTATCCCTTGTCTTCAATGTAATTTCCATCGACTTTTGCAATTTTTGCAACATCTTCTTTCCAACTGGTAAAATTTTCTTTTAAAGTTTTGCCGGATAAATCGACAACTTCAGTAAACAGACCTAAACTTTTATCGCCAATGATATTATCACCTTCGTTAAAATATTCTCCCATTAAAACGACATTATTGTCTTTGTCCAAGAAGGCATTATTAATTAAGCGGGGCTTGCTGTTTTTACTATATTCTTTTTCGTACAACAAAACACCAGTATTTACATCGATTATTTTTGTTTTTAATGTAATTTTGCGAGATAAAAGTCCTGGTTTTGATGTTTCTAAAGCAACAATTACTTTTTCATTTACTTCAATAGGATTTATTGCCATCATTTCTTTGGAATCATCTGGAGAATTGTATTCCCAAGATTTTCCGCCATCAGTTGGGTAATATTTCAATGAATATCCAATTTTTTTATTATCTTCAAACTTGTTGAAAAGAAATCCTTTATTCTCTACAGGAAATAAAATATTAAAATCACCTGTTTGTTGCATGTATTGTATGTATCGGATTTCTTTACTTTCTAAAGAAATGTCAACAGTGGGTAATTGGTTGACTTTTTTATCATAGCTAAGCAGGCTGATTTTTTTTTCTTTAAAATTAGCCATTGCAAACATTATTCCTTGATTGTTAAAGCTGCTTTTCATTAACAAAGTATTTTTATTGTCGATGTAAGTTTTCTTTGCAACTTCAACCAGATTTTTGTCTAAAACTTGAATTGCAAATTCGCGGTCACCTTTTTTTAGTTTGTCTAATTCATAGAAAAAATAATAACCATCAACATCTTTCTCTTTGTTTAGGATTGCACCTGAATTTTTTACTTTAAAAGTATTGACTTCGTTGATTTTTTTCTCTTGTGCAAAAGTTAAATTTGCCGCTAATGTGATTAAAAGTAATGTACTGATTCTTTTCATAATTGGTTTGTATTTGATTAGTATTAATTTTTATTTAATCCCTTGAAAAAAGTATATGCATTTTGAAATTCCGTATCGTTTTTGGATATCAATTCATTTTTTTGGCAAAAATAATAACCAATTTTTTTTAGGTCTTTTAGTTCAATATTGTTTAAAAATAATCTTATTTGGTTGATGTATATTTCCTCGGAAAAAGAGTTTATCGGACCTACATATTTTCCGAAAACATGATGTTCTTTTAAAAGATATACTTTTTTCAATAAATTAGACACTTGACTAATGAAGGTCTTTTGGTCCAATTCATTTTTTTCATGCAGTGCTAATAATTGATACAAAGCAAAGTCTAATTTTGAGGTGTCTAAAAATATTTTAATGCTGTTGTCAACTGTTTTTTGCTTTATCAAGGCTATTTTATTGTCATTTGAATTTGTAGCGGTAATATTATAATTCTGAAGAATATTGTTGATACGAAATGGAATGTCTGGGTGCGTTTTTAAGGAATCTTTGTCAAGAGTAAAATCATTTGAGCTTTCAGTAGTATCAAACATTTTGTCTTCATTCTCAATCCATACGTCTTTAAAAGGATATTCTTTATAATTAAAATTTTGTTTTAAATTTATTGGATTATTAAAAATTATACCGTCAGTCAACTCCAGTTTTTTTAAAATATTTAAAGAAGCCTGCTGGTTGAATTTTGTGTTTTTAAACAAAGTAAAGCCAAGGGAATCAGCTTGGGTTTCTGAACTTCGACTTCTTTTCATAAAATTAAAGTTCAAATCCTTCAGTAATAAAGTTACAGCAGATCTTCGTCCATACTTTTTATTAAAGGCGCTATTAAGTTGCTGTTTAACAACCTTCGAGCTGAACGTTTTGATGTATTCTTCGAGCGTTTTGTCAGTATGTTTTAAAATATGGTGTGCTAATTCATGACAGATAATAAAAGCCATTTCGTCATTATTTTCAATAAGCGTGAATAAACCTAAATTAATGGAAAATATTCCGTTTCCATGGCAGGCAGCATTAGGAATTAAAGATTTATTGATCAAAAAATAAAAATCTTTCGTGTCAATTTGGGGATTTGAACGGTATATTTCAGCAACTATTTCTTGAAGAAATCCAGTAAGGGTTGGGTCAAAAATAAATGTGCTATCCTTTACATTTTTTAAAAATGAAACTTTTCTTTCTAAAAGTATTTCCTTGACTTTCTTTCTTTGATTAACACCAAACTCATTTATTTTATTATTCGTAATTTTAGTAAGGTAATTTTCTAACGAATCAATGCTCTTAGGAGAATAACTAAATTCATAAGATTGGGCTTGACAGGTTCCGAAATAAGATAGTAATAGAAATAATATGATTTTTGTTCTCATAATACACTTGTAAGAATTGTTTTGCTAATACAAGTATAATAAAAATACCCCGATTTATCGAGGCATTTTTTTTTTTTTTGAGCAAATCTAAAATTAGCTTTCCATGTAGGCTTCAATTGGAGCGCAAGAACAATTTAAATTTCTGTCGCCATACGCTTCATCTACTCTACGAACCGTAGGCCAGAATTTATTCTCGGCAATGTATTCTAAAGGAAATGCTGCTTTTTCACGTGTGTATGGAAAATTCCAGTTATCAGTTGTAACCATCATCAAAGTATGTGGCGCATTTTTCAATACATTATTAGGATTATCTACTGTAGCAGTTTCAATTTCTTTTCGTATCGCAATCATAGCGTCACAAAAACGATCTAACTCTTCAAGATTTTCACTTTCAGTAGGTTCAATCATTAAAGTTCCGGCAACAGGAAAGGAAACCGTTGGAGCATGAAATCCATAATCCATTAAACGTTTTGCAATATCTGTCACTTCAATTCCTTTTTGTTTAAAAGGTCGACATTCCAAAATCATTTCGTGTGCCGCACGACCCATTTCTCCTGAATATAACGTATCATAATGACCGTTTAATTTCTCTTTGATGTAGTTTGCGTTTAAAATTGCATATTCAGTAGATTGTTTCAAGCCTTCGGCACCAAGCATACAAATATATCCGTAAGATATTAAGCAAACTAATGCTGATCCCCAAGGTGCTGCAGAAATTGCCGTAATAGCGTTTTCTCCACCTGTTGGAATTATTGGGTTGGTAGGTAAAAACGGTACTAATTGTGGAGCAACACAAATTGGTCCTACTCCTGGTCCACCGCCTCCGTGAGGAATAGCGAATGTTTTGTGTAAGTTCAAGTGACAAACGTCAGCACCAATAGTTGCAGGATTTGTTAATCCAACTTGGGCGTTCATGTTCGCGCCATCCATATAGACTTGCCCACCGTTATCGTGAATCAATTGTGTAATTTCTCTAATCGCGCTTTCAAAAACACCGTGAGTTGAAGGATAAGTTACCATTAAACAAGAAAGATTGGCTGCGTGCAAAAGTGCTTTTTCACGCAAATCTTCCACGTCAATATTTCCGTTTTCCAATGTTTTAGTAACCACAACTTTCATTCCGGCCATCGCTGCCGAAGCCGGGTTTGTTCCGTGCGCTGATGATGGGATTAAAGCAATATTTCTATGGTGATCTCCTCTTGATTGGTGGTACGCACGAATTACCATTAATCCGGCGTATTCGCCTTGAGCACCTGAATTAGGTTGTAATGTTGTTCCGGCAAAACCAGTAATGACGTTTAGCTGATGTTCTAATTTAGCCAACATTTCCTGGTATCCTTGTGCCTGATCAAGCGGTGCAAACGGGTGAATGTTATTCCATTGTGCCATGCTTAAAGGCAACATTTCTGAAGCGGCATTCAGTTTCATGGTACAAGAACCTAATGAAATCATTGAATGATTCAGCGCTAAATCTTTTCTTTCTAACATTTTGATGTAACGCATCAAAGCTGTTTCTGATTGGTGTTTATTAAAAACATCGTGTTGTAAAAACGTTGATGTTCTGTTTACGTTTTCAGGAAAATGATTGGTTTCGGACAAACTTTTAATGGTGTTTACCGCAGTACCATTTGCGGAAGCGAAAACAGCAATAATTTTATTTAAATCGGTAATACTTACTGTCTCGTTTAGAGAAATTGAAATCGTATTATCGTCAATGTAATAGAAATTAATTTCGTTTTCTTCAGCAATTGTTTTTACTTTTTTGGCATCAGCCTTTACAACTATCGTATCAAAGAAAGCGGTATTGGTTTGTTGATAACCTGATTTTTCTAGAGCGTTTGCCAATGTCGCTGCCGAAGCGTGTACTTTATCAGCTATGTATTGTAAGCCTTTTGGACCATGATAAACGGAATACATTCCTGCCATAACTGACAATAAAACCTGCGCTGTACAAATGTTTGATGTTGCTTTATCACGTTTAATGTGTTGCTCGCGGGTTTGTAACGCCATACGCAAAGCGCGATTTCCATCAGTATCAACAGTTACACCGATGATTCTTCCCGGCATACTTCTTTTGTATTCGTCTTTTGTAGCAAAATAAGCAGCGTGTGGTCCACCATAACCTAACGGAATTCCGAAACGTTGTGTTGTTCCAAGAACTACTGCAGCGCCCATTTCTCCCGGTGGAGTTAGTTTTACTAAACTCAAAATATCAGCGGCAACAGCTACTTTTATCTCGTTTTCAGCAGCTTTCGCGATAAATTCAGCGTAATCATAAACTTGTCCAAATTTCCCTGGATATTGAAGGATTGCTCCAAAATATTCCGAGGAAAAATCGAATGTTTCATGGTTTCCAATAACTAATTCAACTCCAATTGGCGTCGAACGTGTTTGTAAAACCGATAAAGTTTGTGGGAATATTTCTTCAGAAACAAAAAATTTATTGATATTTTTTTTCTTTTGGTCGCGAGAACGAACGTCAAAAAGTAATGCCATTGCTTCTGCAGCGGCAGTTCCTTCGTCCAATAAAGAAGCATTAGCGATTTCCATTCCGGTCAATTCGATAACCATCGTTTGGAAATTCAGAATTGCTTCCAGACGACCTTGCGCGATTTCGGCTTGATAAGGTGTGTAAGCAGTGTACCATCCCGGGTTTTCAAAAACATTTCTTTGAATCACCGCAGGAATAATGGCGGCATTGTATCCTAGACCAATGTAGGATTGAAAAACTTTATTTTTATTCCCTAATTTCTGAATGTGATTTGCAAACTCATATTCGGTCATTGCAGGTTCTAAATCTAAATCAGATTTTAAACGAATGTCACTTGGAATCGTTTCTTGAATTAATTGTTCCAGTGTTCCTGCTCCAATTGTCTTCAACATGTGTTCTAGATCATTTTCTCTTGGGCCAATGTGTCTTAATGCAAAAGCGTCTGTTTTCATTGTATATAAAATGGGTTGTGTGTTTCTAGTTTTAAAGGCTGTAAAATTAAATATTAATATGCTATTAATTGCCTTTTTTAACGTGATTTTCTGTGAATTTTTCAACTAAAAGCCGTTCTTATTAACACTTTGATTAATTTTGTCTAATGAGGTTTTTTAAACTAATATTCAATTTTTATGTAAATGGTAGCATCCACGTGGCTTTGTCGTGTTACGCCTTGGTGCGAATGACGCAATATATGTTCCACATTCCTGAAGGTGATGCAGTTGCTAACTTTGTTTTTTTTGGTACTATTGTAGGATATAATTTTGTAAAATATGATGCTTTGGCTCGAGCCAAAAAAATACAAATGCGGTCAGAACTTAAAATAATTACTTTGTTCAGTTTTTGTTCGTTTATTTTGGTTGGCTTTTATTTTTTTCAGATGGAACGCGTTACCCAAATTGTTGCCATTGCGTTTTTGAGTATTACGTTGCTGTATACGCTGCCCTTTTTTCCGAACAAGAAAAACGCGAGAAATTGGGCCGGTGTCAAAATTTATATTGTGTCATTGTGTTGGGTGGGAGTCACGTTGGGATTACCAATTTTAGATTCGGCAATACCAATTACTCCAGACTTTTATTTAAAATGCTTGCAGCGCTTTATTTTGATTTTCGTGTTAGTTCTGATTTTTGAAATCATTGATTTGGCAAATGATGATCCGCATCTTAAAACAGTTCCGCAACAAATTGGAGTAAAGCACACCAAAATATTGGGATTGATACTTTTGATTCCATTTTATTTATTGGAGTTTTTTAAAAGTAATTTGGATAAAAACCAATTGATTATAAACTTCATTTTAGTGCTGATGATTTCGTTGTTTTTAATTTTTGCCAATGAAAAACGGTCAAAGTATTACACTTCTTTTTGCGCAGAAAGCATTCCAATTGTTTGGTGGTTGTTACTATTGTTATTTTAAAAAACACTTAATTGGTGAATACGTTCACCAATAATAGTATTAATGTGGTGAATACGTTCACCAATAACAGTATTAATTTGGTGAATAGAATATATTAGTAGTGTATTTGAATAAAATTCACAGTCATGATTGTTAGAGATATAACCCCAGTAATAAAGAATGATTTTAATAATGGAAAAGTTATAGTATTGATAGGCCCGCGTCAAGTAGGTAAAACTACATTGGTGAATTCTTTGTTGAAGGATATTCCGTTTCTGTTTCTTGATGGCGATGATGCAGTTGTGTCAGATACTTTTGCAAATGCAAAGACAGAAACCTTAAAAAATATTATTGCGAATTATAAATATGTCTTTATTGATGAGGTGCAACTCATTCCTAACATTGATCTGAAATTAAAAATTATTGTTGATCAAATCAAAAATGTACAAGTAATTGTTAACGGCTCTTCAGCTTTTGATATTAATTATGTTACTCAAGAGCCATTGACGGGTCGGAAATTTGAATACCGTTTGTATCCCATTTCATGCAATGAATTTGAGAGTAATGTTGGGTTTATAAAAGCGCAACAACAATTGGAGTTGCGGTTGCTTTATGGTATGTACCCTGATGTCATAAATAACTTTGGAAATGAATATGAAATTTTAAAAAATCTTGTTTCCAGTTACTTATATAATGATGTTTTGAGCTTAGCGGGTATTAGAAAATCGGAGGTTTTACAAAAAATTTTACAGGCATTGGCTTTTCAAGTTGGTAGTGAGGTCAGCTATAATGAAATTGCACAATTAGTTGGTGTGGATAAAAACACAGTTAATAACTACATAGATTTGCTGGAGAAAGCTTTTGTGATTTTCAGGTTAAATAGTTTTAATAAAAATTTAAGAAATGAAATAAAGTCGAATAGAAAAATCTATTTCTACGACAATGGTGTTCGAAATATGTTGATTGGAAATTTCAATTCTTTAGAATTTCGTCAAGACAAAGGAGCTATATGGGAAAATTTTCTAGTCTCGGAGCGACTTAAGACGCTGTACTATACCCAAAGTTTATCAAAACCTTATTTTTTGAGAACCACGCAGCAACAGGAAATAGATTATATTGAAACCAATGCTGATGCGGTAAAAGCTTTTGAATTTAAATGGTCTTCAAATAAAAAAATCAAATTACCTAAATCATTTCAAGATGCCTATCAACCAAGTTTTTTGGTGATAAGTAAAAAGAATTTTAGGGAATTTCTGAAATAATGTTATTTTTTTGGCTGTAAACATCCCGATTGTTTACTGGTTGTAATAGCTTACTTTCAGAAAAAGCTTTCAACACTTTGTTTCTTTCGAGAATAAAATTAATCAAATGATTTTTTAGAAACAAAAAATCAAACAATTCACCAAAAACACCATAGGGAACTTCGTAAAATACTTTGTCTTTCATGATAGTTAGTCCATTTTTTTCGTAAAAAATATGTTCATGACGGAAGGATTTGAATTTTCCTTCCTCCATTTCATCCACAAAATAATCATACTGATTCATTGCTGTTATTCGGCTTTTGTGCGTCAGAT
Source organism: Flavobacterium sp. DSR2-3-3 (assembly GCF_049896585.1). Taxonomy (NCBI): domain Bacteria; kingdom Pseudomonadati; phylum Bacteroidota; class Flavobacteriia; order Flavobacteriales; family Flavobacteriaceae; genus Flavobacterium; species Flavobacterium sp. DSR2-3-3. Next base: position 23,111 of record NZ_JAFCUP010000011.1, on the reverse strand, counting down.
AAAAACCAAAATGTTTTCCGCGCCAAGTCACCGTTTGATTGTAATTTATCAATCCAGAAGTGACTCCGTCAATGGCTGTTTCGTTTGTAGGACTGGCAGATTTTTGGTGAAAATCGATGTCTCTGGAAACGTCAAAAACAGTTTGTATGGGAGCTTTTATTTTGGTCCTAATTTTTATTCTGGTCATTACATTTTTATTTTTCGTTTGTCTTCAATTGTAATTTTTGAGCCAATGGCCAGAAATACAGATGTAGGTTTTAAATCTTTGATAAAAGCAAATTCTTTTCCGTAAACGCCTTCAAAATCAATTACTGACTCGTTCTTAATTACTTCAAATTGTTGCCATCTGGGATGCGTAACTTGGTATTCAAAAGTTGAATTTTCATTGATTTTGGTGTAGCCAAAATAATGCTCCGTGATAAACTCAGCTTCAGAATCGGGTTCAATTGCAACGGGATCAATATTGGTTTCTACATGAATAGTATTCCAGTTATTGTTTACCTTCCATTGGTATGTAAATTCTCGGGAGTTTTCATTCACTTTCAAAGTATGTTTCATAGGTAGCGTTCTGTAATGCTCATAGTAAAACATATTCGCGACAAGTGTAATAGCATGTTTTGGAACAATTTCGCTGATAAAAACCGCACCTCTTTTCCATACTCCATTTTCTAAACGTCTCACATAAAACCGAAGATTGACCTCTTCAAAATCAGAATGAAGCGGGATTTTCATTCCCAAAACGCGCACGTTTTCAAATAGGAATCCAATAAAACTAACATAACATTTGCCGTTCCAGAAATCGATTTCCGTTCCTTTTGGGACATATTTTTCCAAAATTTGAGGATTGACTTCATAATTAATCATTGCTAAATTATTCCATTCGGCTTTTAAAAAACTCATATTTTGTTGGATTTTAATATTTTGTAGGTATGTTGAATATTTATTAAAAAACCCGAAGCCTGATACTCCCGTTTTTAAAATATTTAGAATTATACCAATCCGGCTCTTTTCAGTAATGCTTCCGGTTTAGGTTCCTGTCCTCTAAAGCGTTTGTACAAAATCATCGGGTGTTCTGTTCCGCCTTTTGAGAGTACGTTTTCTTTAAACTTGGTTGCGACTTCTTTATTGAAAATACCTTTTTCCTGAAAATATTCAAAAGCATCTGCATCCAGAACTTCGGCCCATTTGTAACTGTAATAACCGCTTGAATAGCCTCCTTGAAAAATATGGGAAAAAGAAGTACTCATCGCGTTTTCTTTTACATCAGGATACAATTGTGTTGCTGCAAATTGTTCGTTTTCAAAAGCTTTGATGTCTTTGATGTTCGAAGGATCTTCAGCGTGCCATCCCATGTCCAGTAATCCTAAACTCAATTGGCGCATCGTTGCCATTCCTTCCTGGAAACTTGCGCTTTCCTTGATTTTATGGACTAATTCCATCGGAATTATTTCGCCAGTTTCAAAATGATATGCAAACAAAGCTAAAGCTTCCGGTTCATAACACCAGTTTTCAAGAATCTGACTTGGTAATTCCACAAAATCCCAATATACCGAGGTTCCGGATAAACTTGGATACGTGGTGTTGGCTAACATGCCGTGCAACGCGTGACCAAATTCATGAAACAAAGTTGTTACTTCGTTAAAAGTTAATAAGGATGGTTTTGTTTCGGTAGGTTTCGTGAAATTGCATACAATGGAAATATGCGGCCGTTCATTAATTCCTTTTTTGATGTATTGTGATTTAAAAGAAGTCATCCAAGCACCGTTTCGTTTGCCTTTTCTTGGAAAGAAATCAGCATAAAAAACAGCAACCAGTTGGGCGTTTTCATCTTTTACTTCGTACGTTTTTACTTCTTCATGGTATTTATCTACTTCAAAAATTTCTTCAAAAGTGATTCCGTATAATTTTTGCGCTACTGCAAAAGCACCGTCCAAAACTTTTTCTAATTGAAAATACGGTTTCAGTATTTCATCATCCAAGTTGAATAGTTGTTGTTTTAATTTCTCAGAGTAATAGGCACCGTCCCATTTCTCGAGTTGCTTAATTCCGTGTAACTCTTTTGCGAAAGCGGTCAATTGTGCAAATTCTTTTAAAGCTGCCGGTTTGGCTTTTTCCAATAAATCATTCGAGAATGTTTTTACTTTCTCCGGACTTTCTGCCATTCGTTCTTCAAGCACAAAATGAGCATGAGTAGCGTAACCTAAAACTTGCGCTCTGTCAAAACGCAATTTGGCAATTTTCAATACGATTTCCTGATTGTCAAATTCGTTATTTTGAAAACCTTTGGCGCCAAAAGCAATTACTATTTTCTTACGCAATTTGCGATTGTCAGCGTACGTCACAAACGGAACATAACTTGGATAATCTAAAGTAAAAACCCAACCTTCTTTTTCTTGGCTTTTAGCCAAAGAGTGAGCGGCTTCGATAGTTCCTTCCGGTAAGCCGGCTAAATCTTCTTTATTTGTAATTTGTAATTGATAGGCTTGAGTTTCGGCTAATACATTTTCGCCAAACTGCAAACTCAATTTCGATAATTCTTTGTCAATTTCTCTTAATTGATTCTTTTTGTCTTCCGGTAAGTTTGCTCCGTTTCTGGAAAAGCTTTTGTATTTTTTCTCCACAAGCGTGGTTTGTTCCGCATTGAGATTAAGTTTTTCTCGTTGCTCATAAACGGTTTTTACTCGAGCAAATAAATTAGGATTAAGGCGAACGTCATTTCCAAATTCAGATAATAACGGTGAAACTTCCTGAGCGATTTTTTGAATTTCGTCATTCGTTTCTGCTGAATTCAAATTAAAAAAAATGCTTGAGATTCGGTCTAAAACATCGCCGCTGAATGCCAATGCTTCAATCGTGTTTTCGAAAGTGGGATTTATTGGATTTTGTACAATTGCATCGATTTCGGATTTTGCCAATTCGATTCCTTTTTGGAAAGCGGGAAGGAAATCTTCGTTTTTAATTTTCGAAAAAGGTGCTGTATTGTATTTTGTATTGAAATGGTGGGTTAAGATGCTCATTTGTATTTTTGATAAAATAATTCCATGTTTAAAAATATCAAATGTACGGATTTAATAAAAAAAACTAGGTTGTCCAAGCAATTGATTTCGTTCAAAGTAGCGGAGGTAATTGTGTTATTTAAATGTTATTTATTTCGTTTGCCCGTAATAAAGTCCTAAATTGTACAACAAATGATTGGTTTTGGAAACAAGTAATCAGAAGATAAAATTAATAGTAAAAGAAATATGAAGTATCAAATCACAATAAATAGCGCTAATACAGTAGATGAAATTGAGGAATATTGGACAAATGAAGATTACATCAACCTGTTAGAAAAGTTCGATTATCCGGATGCTTCGGATGCTGATCCTGCCACTTTAAGAGAATTGTTGTTTATGGCAATAAGCGATTTTGAACCCAGAGATGCCGCTGTTGTCGTATTAGAATATAAGTTGTCAGAGGATTTGAATGAAGGTCAGATTCAACAAATTTCAAATGATATGTTTCTCGATAAAGTTTGTGAAGAATATCCGGAAATAGGATTGCATGCAAAATTGTTTCATATCAATCAATTGCTTTTTAAAGCATACAATGGAAAGTTTCCCAATGCAAAAGCAACAATCGTAACGCTCACAATCGCGCCATTAGAAAGTGAAAACAAGATTCAATTGACCAAAGAATATGTGCTTAAATTATTGAGTAAAGGATTGTCTGATGGTAATCTTATCAAAAGATTGTTTGATCAGGCGATGAATGAAAATGCTCCTTTCCCAGAAGCAGAGGATGTTTTGTGGGATTTGACAACTACGGATACTTTGAATTATACCATTCTCACTTCAGAATATTGGTTAAATAAGGAGGATATAATCGCTTCGGAATTTGAAGGAATTTTAGAAATAGCAGCTGAGGCTGAATGATAAAAGACAGGATTTAAATTTAAAAAAGCTCCGTAAAGGAGCTTTTTCTATTTTTGGAGACTTTCAGCAGCGATGTTTACGGCTTCTTTCAATCCTGTTTTATACTTAATGACTTTCTCCAATACACTTTTGTTGTGACTTCCTATGATTTGAGCGGCAAGAATTCCGGCGTTTTTAGCACCGTTAAGCGCAACTGTTGCAACGGGAACTCCGCTTGGCATTTGAAGAATGGATAAAACACTGTCCCAACCATCAATGGAATTACTTGATTTTATGGGAACGCCAATTACAGGAAGTGGCGACATTGAAGCGACCATCCCAGGCAAATGTGCAGCGCCACCAGCGCCGGCAATAACAACCGATATGCCGCGGATGTGTGCATTTTGGCTGAAATCAAATAGTTTTTCAGGTGTTCTGTGTGCCGAAACGATATCGACTTCTGTTTCTATATTGAATGCTTTTAGGATATCTATGGCTTCTTGCATAATAGGCATATCGGATATGCTTCCCATTATTACGGCTACTTTCATTGTTTTTTTTCGTTTAAAGTTTAAAGTTGCATACTGCGACTGAACACTGATTACTATTTAATGACCACTGATTACTCGAATCGTATTCTTCACCTCTTCAGCAATTCTTCGTGCTTCGTTGATGTCTTCATTTACGATGGTGACGTGACCCATTTTTCTGAAAGGACGCGTTTGTTTCTTCCCGTAAATGTGCGGTGTTACACCATTCCATCCTAATATTTTTTCGATATTTTCATAAATCACATCTCCAGAAAATCCTTCGGAACCGACTAAGTTTACCATAATTCCGGCGACTTTACTGTCCGTATTTCCCAAAGGCAAATCAAGAATGGCACGCAGATGGTTTTCAAATTGCGATGTGTAGCTGGCTTCAATCGAATAATGACCCGAATTATGAGGGCGTGGAGCCACTTCATTCACGAGGATTCCATCATCTTCGGTCTGAAACATTTCAACGGCTAATAATCCCACATGATTGAATTTTTCGGAAACATTCAGTGCTACTGCTCTAGCTTTTTCGGCTACTTTATCATTAATTCGAGCGGGACAAATCACATATTCCACTTGGTTGGCTTCCGGATGAAATTCCATTTCCACGACAGGATACGTTTTTATTTCGCCTGATGGATTGCGACAAACAATAACGGCCAATTCATTTTTGAACGGAACCATTTCTTCGGCAATGCATTCAACATTAGCTAAATTATCCAAATCTGAAATATGCCGAATCACTTTTACACCATTTCCATCATACCCAAATTCGGTACATTTCCATACAAATGGCAGTTTTGTTTTTGAATCCAATATAGAAACGACAAGACTTTTAAGATCGTCAAAACGTTTGTAACTAGCGGTTGGTATACTATGCTGAATGTAAAAATCTTTCTGAATTCCTTTGTTCTGAATCAGTTTCAACGTTTTTGGCGATGGATATACTTTCAATCCTTCTTCTTCTAGTTTTAACAAAGCATCCAGATTTACCAGCTCAATTTCGAAAGTCAAAACGTCCACTTTTTTACCAAAATTATAAACCGTTTCAAAGTCCATTAAATCTCCTTTGAAAAATTGGTCACAGGCAATTTTGCAAGGTGCTTGGTCACTTGGATCCAAAACGTAGGTTTGTATGTCGAATTTTCGGGTATCAAACAACAGCATTTTGCCCAGTTGTCCGCCACCGAGAATTCCTAATTTGAAAGCTGAAGAAAAATAATTCATTGTTTAGTTGTATGTTTAGGCAAAGATACTTTATAATGATTGAATAGGGAAATCCTATTTTATTTTCTTCGGAATTTCTCTTATGACTTTTATGATTGTCAATAAATTTTAGCATGTTTTTTTATGAAATTTACTTAAAAATACAAATTAAGGCCCAAGTATCAATTCACAAATCCGAATTCTATATCTTTGCACATTATTTTAAATACAAAAATAATGATACAACTTCTCGATAAACAATTTGTTCCGTTTATTTCTGCTAAAGAAATAGAATTTGCCTTGACAAAAATGGTTGCCCTGATAGAAGACGATTTTGCTGATGAAATACCAGTATTTGTAGGTGTTCTGAATGGTGCTTTTATGGTTGTTTCTGATTTTATGAAACTATATAAAAAACCATGTGAAGTATCTTTTATAAAAATGGCTTCTTATGAAGGAACTTCTTCAACAAATCAAGTGAAACAATTGATCGGACTCAACCAGGATTTGACTGGACGTTCGGTTATTATTATAGAAGATATTGTAGATACCGGTAACACATTGGTGGAATTGAAAGAATTGTTCAAGCAACAAAATGTAAAACATTTTAAGATAGCGACGCTTTTTTTCAAACCGGAAGCCTACACTAAAGACATTAAAATAGATTACGTTGGAATCCGAATTCCAAATAAATTTATTGTTGGTTTTGGCTTAGATTATAATGGATTAGGAAGAAATTTACCCGAAGTATATAAACTAAAAGAATAACTACACATCAACATGACTAACATTGTTTTATTTGGAAAACCAGGAGCTGGTAAAGGAACTCAGGCGGAGTTTTTGAAAGAAAAATATAGATTAAAGCATATTTCTACTGGTGACGTCTTCCGTTTTAATTTAAAAAACGATACAGAATTAGGCAAACAGGCAAGAGTTTATATGGATGCCGGCGATTTAGTGCCGGATGAGTTGACTACTAAAATGTTGATTGATGAGGTAAATAAACATCCGGATACCAACGGAATTTTATTTGACGGATATCCAAGAACAATCTCGCAAGCCGAAGCATTAGACGCCTTTCTTATTTCAATTGGTTCTAATGTTGCTGCAACAATTGCGCTAGAAGCTGATGATGAAATCTTGATCCAGAGATTATTGGAAAGAGGAAAAACAAGTGGTAGAATAGACGATCAAGATGAAGAAAAAATCAGAAATCGCTACCAGGAATACAATGAAAAAACGGCTCCTTTAATGGAATATTATCAGGAGCAAGGCAAATTTCATGCAGTAAACGGAATAGGTTCAATTGCGGAAATTACCGAAAGAGTAAGTAGAGTGATAGATAATTTATAGGAGCAATTCCAGCTGTACATTACAAGTCCTCAATAAAAAAAATATTTTTCTAAGTCATAAAAGGAGCTTCCTTTGGTCGCTCTTTTTTGCCAAGAAAAAGTAATTTTTTTATCTCCGGGCTTTTCACTGCCATCAGGGCTAAATGATGAGGTGGCAAACAACTGTTTTCTAAAATAAAAATTTAGGAATCACATTTTAAGATATAAACGAATCAATTAAAAAATTGGAAATAGTAATAATATTTTTTCTAATACTGCTAAATGGGGTTTTCTCGATGTCAGAAATCGCATTGATCTCAGCACGAAAAAATAGACTGGAAACTGCAGCGAAAAAAGGAAATAAAAGTGCCAAAATCGCTCTGGATCTAGCGAATTCACCGAACAAATTTTTGTCAACCGTACAAATAGGAATTACTTTGATAGGAATTCTTACCGGTATTTATAGTGGAGACAAAATAACGGTCGATGTAGAAACATTTGTAAGTGGCTTTGCGTTTTTAAAACCATACGCACATTCTGTTGCAGTGGGTTTAGTTGTTGTGATATTAACCTTTTTCTCGTTGGTTTTGGGTGAATTGTTGCCAAAAAGAATTGGACTCAATCATCCGGAAGCTATCGCAAAAGCAGTGGCGTTACCTATGAAAATTGTGTCAATAATTACGGCACCTTTTATCTGGTTGTTAACTCATTCAACTGATTTTCTACTAAAAATTTTGCAAATAAAACCAACAGCAGACGGAAAAGTTACTGAAGAAGAAATAAAAGCGATTATCAAAGAAGGAACTGAAGGCGGTGAAGTTCAGGAGATAGAACAAGATATTGTGGAGCGTGTTTTTCATATTGGCGACAGAAAAATAAACTCTTTAATGACTCATAGAAAATCAGTGATGTTTTTGCCATTACATTCTAATAAAGATCAGGTTAAGGAATTTATGCTGAAAGAACTCCATTCAATTTATCCGGTTTATGGGGAAAACTATGATGATATTGTTGGGGTTGTTAATCTAAAAAATATTTTTGCACATTTTGAAAATGAAAATTTCAATTTGGCAGATATCATGACCGAAGCTCCTTTTATGATGGAGCAAACGACAGCTTATGTAGCTTTGGAGGATTTCAAAAAAACAGGAATACATTACGCGTTTGTCTCTGATGAATATGGCGTTTTTCAAGGTGTAATAACGTTGAATGATATTCTGGAAGCTTTGGTAGGTGATGCTTCTGATTTTTATAAAGATGATTTTCAATTAATAGAAAGAGAAGATGGAACGTGGTTAGTTGACGGACATTATTCGTTGCACGATTTCTTGACGTACTTTGAATTAGATGAATTAATCAATGATTATGAAGTTACAACTGTGAGCGGATTAATAATGACAGAGCTCTCTCATATTCCAAAACAAGGGGAGAAATTAATTTGGCAGAAATTTGAATTAGAAGTTATCGATATGGATGGCGTGAAGATTGATAAAGTGATGGTGAAGGCGATTAAATTATAAAAATAGATGTAAGTTGGAAGTTTGAATCTATTCAAGCTGAAATCTAAAATCTGAAATTAAAAAAAATGACAGAAGGGAATTTTGTAGATTATGTTAAAATATATGTTTCATCCGGTAAAGGAGGAAAAGGATCTACGCACTTGCACAGAGAAAAATTTATTGAAAAAGGTGGACCTGACGGTGGTGACGGTGGTCGTGGAGGCCATGTATATTTAGTGGGAAATAAAGGTCTTTGGACATTATTTCACTTAAAATTTGCCCGACACATCAAAGCTGGCAATGGTGGAGATGGAAGTGGCGACCGAAGTACAGGTGCTGATGGAGATGACAAATACATTGAAGTGCCATTAGGTACTGTTGTAAAAGACAAAGAAACTGGAGAAATATTATTTGAAATCACCGATGATGGTGAAAAACAAATTTTATCTCGCGGTGGGAAAGGAGGTCTTGGGAACTGGCATTTTAGAAGTTCAACAAACCAAACTCCCAGATACTCGCAACCTGGTTTACCTGGAGTAGAAATGGATGTAATTTTAGAACTAAAGGTTCTTGCTGATGTAGGTTTGGTAGGTTTTCCTAATGCTGGAAAATCAACGTTGTTATCAGTATTGACATCTGCTAAACCAAAAATTGCGGACTATCCTTTTACAACCTTAAAACCTAATCTTGGAATTGTAGCATACAGAGATTTTCAATCTTTTGTAATTGCAGATATTCCGGGGATTATAGAAGGAGCTGCCGAAGGAAAAGGATTAGGACATTATTTCCTGCGTCATATTGAGCGTAATTCAACGTTACTTTTTTTAGTCCCTGTTGATACGCCAGATATTAAAGCTGAATATGATATTTTGGTAAATGAATTGACGAAGTATAATCCTGAAATGCTTGATAAAGAGCGTTTGTTGGTGATTTCTAAATGCGATATGTTGGATGATGAGTTGAAAGCAGAATTAAAAATAGAATTAGATGTAGCTTTCAAGGATGTTCCTTACATGTTTATTTCGTCTGTTGCGCAACAAGGTTTGACAGAATTGAAAGATAAATTATGGAAAATGTTGAATGACTAAAAGTACTTAAACAGTACTATTTGTATATATAAAAGGGCTTCAAATTTTTGAAGCCCTTTTTATTGGTATTCATTACAGATTTGGAATTCTCAAAACCTGTCCTGGATATATTTTATCTGGATCAGAAAGCATTGGTTTATTAAGTTCAAAAATAACATCAAATGTAGTTGCGTCATTATAATAGGTTTTCGCAATTTTGGATAACCAATCTCCCTCAACCACCGTATGGTATTTTGATTCTAGTTCTTTTACAGCAACTTCTATTTGGTTGTCCACTGACGAAACCCCCTCAAAATTACCAACTGCCAAAGCGATTTTTTCAGCATCAGACTGAATATCAACTTCTCCTTTCAAAGTAACTTTTTCATTTTGTGCAACCACAGTTAAAGTTTTGAAAGGTATATTTAAAGAATGTACATGAGCCAAAAGCGCACTTGCTCTCAAAACTTCTTTCTTTACAGCTGGAGCTTCCTCTTCTTCTTTTCCGAATAATTTGGCTCCTGCCGCCTTGATGAATGATAATAGTCCTACAGCTAAAATAGTTTAATAAATAATAAAACAATGAAAATCTTTCCTTTGTTCTATTTTTATAACAGTAATTTTGTACAATGTTTTCTCAACGGAAAGCTTAAATTAATTGATGAATCTTAAATAATAGAATTCTTTTCCGGGGAAAAACATTACGAACTTTTTTAAATTAAATATCGTTACTGTTTTACCATAAACCGAATTCCTTGGGTATGACTCGTAAATTCAGGAGCATACATACTTTGAATAGTTGTAATTCCGTTAGAAAAATCACCGCTATTATTTACACGAAGATCATACTCTAAAACAAAAACACCTTTGTTTATTTGGTCAAAAAAGAAATGAGTTGCGGCATCTTTTGTACTTTTATAGAAACCCAATCCGCCTTTATATTGGTATGCTGAAAGTACATCTACAGGTTCAAAACAAGAAGCACGCATATCTTTTAAATGCACAAATTCCATATCTTCCTTGGCAGAAATCACTAATCGAACGGTAACTAAATCGCCAACTTGAAGCGGATTATTCGAAGTTATTCGTTGCAGTATTTCGCCTTTGTCGGTATTTTTCTTAACATACAATTCTTTAGTAACCGATAGTGCAGCGGTAGAATTGGTTTTTATTTTATCCAAATCTTCAAAGAATTGCCAATAAACACCACCGAAACCTGGAACTTTCGATTTGTTATCGATGGAAATAGTTGCCATGTCTTTTTTAATTTCATCTGCCTTCCAGTTAAGTTTTACATAACCTGTTTCGGCTTCTTTTTCGTTTTCGGATAGTTTTCTGGTTAGAATTTTCTCGTTTCCAATTTTGATAATCGTATTGTCTTTCACACTCAACCAATCTGTTCCTTGCATCAATAAAGCATAAATTGCTTCGGTGGTCGATTTTGTCGTGGGCCAGTTTTTAGTTTGTTTGTTTTTGAGTAACCAAACTTTCATGGCATTTACGGATTCATTATCAGTTGTAATTTCGGCGAAAGCCTCAATCAGCAAAGCCTGAGTTTCGATAGGCGCCTGATACCAATACCAGCCAGATTTGTTGGCAATCCAATACATTCCCCAATCTTCATTGTTTGAAGCGGTTTCTTTTAGGTTTACCAGAATTTTTTTGGCAGTTTCTTTTTCGCCAAAACGATTTAAGGTCAAGGCCGCCAATCCTTTTTCGTATAAAGAATAAGTCAACCACTCTTTTTTGGCAGTTTTAAGGTACAGTTTAGTTACTTTTTTTAACGTGTCCGAAAGTGGATAAGTTTTCAAATAGAAACTTCGGGTGTATAAATAATGCAATTCAGTATACGGATTTGACCAAATCAATTTATCGGTTGCGTTTAATTTTTCTGTTGTGGTTTTGTGATTTTCTAAAAACTTTTGATCCAAAAACGGAATTCCTGTTGCAGTAATTTGTTTAATTTTAACTGCATTATTTTCGGTAGTGCTTAATTTTGAGAGATGCCCCAAACCAGCCAAAATGTGTCGGGTTATGTATTCGTTTTCGGTGCTTCCTTCAAACCAAGCGAATCCTCCCGAAGCATTTTGCTTTTGTTTTAACTTCTTGAAAGTAGCTTCTTGTGCATTTTTCATTTTTTCTAGGTCAAAAAGTAACGCTACGTTTTTTTTCTTTTCGTCTTCACTTTGCGCATCATTCAGCCAAGGTGTTTCGGCAAGAATTATGGATTTTAATTCCTCGTTTTCTTCCAGTTCCGAATTCAATTTTCCGTTTTTTCTCCAAGTTTCGAATAGATTTGCGATTTTCGGATTACTCGAAATGATTTCCGAAGCCAAAGCATTCGCATAAAATCGGGCAAAGGTTTGTTCCGCACATTCGTGTTCAAATTCCATTAAATATGGTAGCGATTGAATGGCAATCCAAGACGGATTTGAAGTATACTCTAACGTAAATTGATGGTTTTGTAAAGTAGTAGAAGCGTTATTTTTTAGATTCTCGAAAGTGTATTCTTTCTTCGAATTTTCTCGTACCCAAATCGGGATACTTTCGGTAACCAACATATTATTAGTTAAAACCGGAAGTATGTTTTCTTCGCCATCCGAAAAGTTTCCTGCTTTGGCCAAAACTTTATACTGAACGCCTTGCAATCCCTCTGGGATATAAATTTTCCAACTCACGGTTGTATTTCCAAAAGGAGCGATTTTGAAATTTCTTATTGTATTCGCATTTCTCATTTTAGCATCGATTGATTGCATTGTGGTCGCATCAAAAAGTTGCAAGACAGCGATTCCTGTTTTGGCTTCACTTGTAATGTTTGTAACTTTTGCCGTGATGACTATCGAATCTTTTTCTCGGAAAAAACGAGGAAAATTTGGCGTCACCATTAACTCTTTTTGAGTAATGACACTTTTTTCTAAATAACCAGAACCAGCTTCTTTGTTGTGTGCCAATAATCGGAGTTTCCAAGCGGTCAACGCTTTAGGCGAAGTAAAATTGAAACTTACTTTCCCCTTGGCATCTGTTTTTAGATTCGGATAAAAGAAAGCAGTTTCCGAGAGATTTTTTCTGGCTTTAACTTGAGTCAAGGCTTCTAATGCTTTTTTGGTTGTGATGATAATGACGCCGCTAGCTCCTTTGCTTCCGTATATTGCGGTGGCTTTTTCGGCTTTTAAAATATCAACAGAAATGATATCTGATGGAGAAATTAATTTGAATTGTTCCTCAGTTATTAGTTCGCCATCAACGATATACAAGGCGTTTTTGTAATTACCTGAAATACGTGAGTTTCCTCTAATTGTTATTCCACTGGCTTTTCCTTCTAATTTCATATCTATTCCTGCAGTGTTGTAAATTTGATTGTCCGCTTCTTCTACAACTTCTGGTGTAGCTGCAGTTAAAGATTTCTTTTTTACACTGCTATACCCCATAACCACTACTTCTTCTAGATTATTGTCAGATTCCTCTAACTTAACATCAATTCTGTTCGAATCAATTGCGATCTTTTTAGTTTCGAACCCAATGTAAGAGAACGTTAACTCTTCTCCTACAGCGGCTTCTATTTGATAATACCCATCAAAATCAGTTTGAGTACTGCGTTCAATTCCTTCTATAGTAACTCGCGCGCCGGGTAAAGGGTATTTCCCGTCAGTGACAATCCCTGAAATCATTTTTGCATTTAGCGGTTTTTTACTTTTAGTATTTAGCTGTTTTTGATATTCTTTTAGTTGCTGTTTTGTGAAAGAATCGTTGAAGTTGAATCCAAACCACATTAGTTTGGTAGTTTCATCAATAAGTTCCATTCGATTAAAAATTGGATTTAGATTCCGAATGTAACTTGATGTTTTATCAAATCCTAAACTCGTTTTAAAGTTAGCAAAGTTGTAGTTATAGTCATTGAATTTCAATCCATTCCAATCTCTTTTGGCAAACTGATCTAAAGAACTATCGTACATTGAAGCCAAAACTTCGGATTCTTTTGTAGTGTTGGATGATTTTAATTGAAAAGACCAATTTTCACTGCTTCCTGGTTGTAATTTGTTTCTGAAACTTTCAACTGTGAATTCCAATTTGGATTCTTCTTCTTTGAGGACTACTTCTATTTGGTCGTAGAAAGTCTGATTTTCAAATACACTTTCAAAACCTACTTTTATTCTTTTTTCAAATTCCTTTTTTAGCGGAATTTTGATAATGATTTCATTGTTTTGCAAATGAAAAGTATGGTCAAAATAAAGGAAACTTTGGTAATCTCCAGTTGTATTAATATAAAGTTCCGGAATAACCGACGTTAATTTTACTAAAACAAAACCATCTTTCTTAGCATCAGTATTGATTTGTTCTGCAACAAATAATTTACTCGAATCGATTTTGTCCTTGCTCTGTATCAATTGGAAATTAGAATTGGTTTCTATTGGATTTTCAAAAGCGTCTTTGGCCGAAAAAACCACTTTATAATTCCCGGATTTGTACTTGGAAATAAAATCTAATGCTATTTTTTTATCTTTTTCAGTATCAATTTTTTTAGAAAAGACCAGAATTTCAGTGAGTTTTAGGTCATTTTGCTTTTTATTGTCTTCGTATGGAAAGGAGCGCTCAAAATCTTCTTTTGAAATAGTTTCAATTTCTGGTTTCGGAAAAACTCTGGATTTAAATTTATTCGAAAAAGGACTCACATAATAGAGTTTAATTTCGCCTTTAACAGCTAAAAATTCTCCATTGAGATTGGTGCTGTTTAGTTCAATTTCATTTTTATTTTTGGTTTCAATTCGTTTTGGGATAGTTGCAGTAAGTGTCAAAGAATGGTAGCCAATCCTAACATTTGTTTGGGTTTGGTGCGTTTCGCCATTACTATCAGTAACGGATGCTGTGATGTAATATTCAAAAATGGGTAACTGTTCTTTGGAAGCATTTTCAAAAGGTTTGGCAATGAAATTTATTTCAAATTTTCCCGCAGCATCTGTTTTAGTTTCTCCAACTAAAATAATTTCTGATTTACCGTTTTGGAGGTAATAATAACCATTATTTAAGGTGTAAGGAATGAGTGTGACCTTGTAGGCTACTTTTGCATCTGAAATGTTGCTTCCGGCAAAAGCTTTGGCCAATCCATTTACGCTTACTTTTTGATTGACTTGATAGGGATTTTTAAAAGGCTCGAAAGTCACTTCAAATTTTGGGCGTTTATATTCTTCAACTCTGAAAGATATTTCAGAATCATTAAATTCTACATCATCCCAAAACTGATGTTGGTCATTTGTTTTAACAAAAATAAAATTTTTATTATTGTCGGGTTCATCAGCTGTCATTCTGAAATTTCCTGTCAGTCCACTTTTAGGCAATAAAAATTCTCCGAAGAAGGAGCCGTATTCATTGGTAACCACATCAAATTCTTTGAAAACAGTACCATTTGGGTCTTGAATTGTAATTTTGAAAGATGTTTTTGCAACAGCACTCGTTTTGTCTTGTACTTTCCTAAAAGCAATTCCTTTGTAGTAAACCGTTTGTCCCGGACGGTAAATGGCGCGGTCCAAATAAAATTCGACTTTTCCTTTTGCTTTCTGGTTTTCTATCGTCTCGTAATCATTATAATAATTCGAGTAACGATTGTTCAATAATAGAGAATCGTTTTCAGTTGTAAATTCAATAAGATTATAGTTACGGTTGTTATTTTCTTTGAGATACGTTGCTTTGCCATTTTTGTCGGTTATAATAGTTTGATTTAATAGTGTTATAGAAACATTTTCAATAGGTTTTCCAGTTTTTCTGTCTAACACCTGATAATTTTCTTTTTTATCGTTTTCCGAAGTTAGAACTGTAATATTTGAAACAGTGATAGTTTCGTAAGCAAATGCTTTTGAGTTCTTGATAACTGCGTCACTTTCAAAATACACCAAATAACTACCTGTTTTTAATGGCGGTAAAAGTACTTCAGTGCTGTATTCGAAATAATTATTTTTTTGTTCAACTTCATAGTATTTAGTTGCAACTGCTATTTTGTTTTTAATTATTTCAGATACTAAACTGTCTTTATTGTAAGGGGAGTTTCGGAAGTCTTTTATGTTGTTTTGATCGATTTTAAAGAAAGAAATCGAAAGGCGGTTTGTGTTTTTGTACTGAACAAAAGCTCTTGTGAGTTCATCACTGTAAATGAATTTTTGAAGTTGAATATTCAGTGATTTAGAACCAATATTTTGTTTCTTTTGTAGGGCCAGTTTGTGTGTATTAGAACGATTGTTGATGCTAATAATACTGTCGAGAGTTCCAACGGCTTTAATATTATAATCCGGATGTATTTCTTTAGAAGCTAGATTGTTGAGAGTAACGGCTTTTTCAAATTGTATTTTTTGGATCAAAATTAGGTCCTTAGATTCTTTTTGAATCGCATTCAAGGACTTCATAAATGTATCAACAGATTCTAATATATAGCTGTTGCAAAATTGAATTCTGTCAAATTGGTTTTCTAAATCACGAGCGTCTTTTTCTTGTTTCTGATACAATTCCAGCACTTTTTTTAGTTTTTCATTTTTTACAAAAGCAAAATTTAGTTTTAAAAAGGATGCTGAATTTCCTAAAAGTTCTTTTTCATAGGGTAAAAATTCCTTTTTTTGAATTTCCCATTGCTGAATCTGCTGAGTAAGTAACGCAATGTTTTCTTTTAATAAATAGTTAAACAGATTGGCTTTTTTTGTTTTTTCTTCATCACTATAATCAAAAATAAGAAGGTAATTACTCAAGGAAGTTTGTTTTAATATCGCTTCGTCCAGTAGTGTTTTTTCTAAAGCACGATTAATCTGTTCCAAAAAGTCTTTTGAAGTCCACGTTAAAAATTGATCATCAATACTTACAGTATTTGTTCTGTTGTACAGTAAATAGGAGTTATGCTTTTGATAATCAATCAAGCATTTCGCATAAACTAAATTCAAAATCGCTTTCGATGGTTCTGAAGCTTTATTGATTTCAGTTTTTAAATTGTTTATAATTTTGGTTTGCGCGTTTTCATCCAAGACTTGCAAATATTTCGATTCGTAAAAAAAGCATTTTATTATTTGGATTTCATTTTTATCCCGAGTAGCTTTTTGATGTATTTTTGAAACTATTTCATTGGCAGATTTAATTTTTCCATCATTTTCATATTCAATTACCTTAAGCCAGTTTTTGTCATAATCTTGTCCAAAAATTGAAGTAGAGATGAAAAGGAATAGTAAAAGAATATTTTTCATAATGTGCGTTTAAAATAGTGAAGAAATATTCTCTAATGAGCTTAATTTAATATCAGAAAATATTTCCTACTAAATTACTAATTTTTACTTAAAATCAAATCTAACGTATCATATTTCCCTATTTTTGAAGAATGAAACATATTATTTATTTATTTGTATTCCTGCCGTTTATGATGTGGTCTCAATCTGATTTCGATAAAGCAGAAAAGCTATTCAAAGCACAAAAATTTGATCAGGCGCAGTTAGTTTTTGAATCTATTTTAAAAACCAATCCGTCAGATTTGAAGACTATTGAATATCTTGGAGATATTGCCGGACATCGTAAATCTTGGGATAAAGCTATTGGGTATTACAAAAAACTTAAGCAGCTGAAACCTTCCGAGGCCGATTATCATTTTAAATATGGAGGAGTTTTAGGCATGAAAGCCAAAGATTCAAACAAGTTTAAGGCGCTTGGAATGATTGATGAAGTGAAAGCTTCCTTTGAAAAAGCCATCAGTCTGAATCCAAAACACATTGAATCGCGTTGGGCATTGATAGAGTTATATATTCAATTACCGGGAATAGTTGGCGGAAGCGAATCTAAAGCTATAAAATATTCCAACGAATTATTGCGATTATCACCCGTTGACGGATATTTGTCAAGAGGCCACATTGAGGAATATTTTAAAAGATATAATGTTGCAGAACAACAATATAAAAAAGCAATTCTTGTAGGAGGTTCAAAAACAAGTTATCAAAAGTTAGCTAATCTATACAAGAACAAAATGCGAGATTCTGAAAAAGCAAAAGCAATATTAGAAACCTACAATAAAAAAAATTAGGACTGATCTTAATTCATCTTGAACTCAACAACCATAAACCAAAATTAGAATGCGTACACATTTTATAGCTATCGGAGGAAGCGCTATGCACAATCTGGCTTTAGCATTACACAACAAAGGATATCAAGTTACCGGAAGTGACGATGCAATTTTTGAACCTTCAAAATCAAGATTAGACAAAAAGGGTATTTTACCACCAGTATTAGGTTGGTTTCCTGAAAAAATAACTAAAAATATTGAAGCTGTAATTCTTGGAATGCATGCCAAAGCAGATAATCCTGAATTATTAAAAGCGCAAGAATTAGGACTGAAAATATATTCGTACCCGGAATTCCTTTACGAACAATCCAAAAATAAAACACGAGTTGTTATCGGTGGTTCTCATGGAAAAACCACGATAACTTCGATGATTTTACATGTTATGCATTACCATAACATTGCAGTAGATTATATGGTTGGCGCGCAACTAGAAGGATTTGATACGATGGTGCATCTTACGGAGGAAAATGACTTTATCGTTTTGGAAGGAGATGAATATTTGTCTTCGCCAATTGATCGCAGACCTAAATTTCATTTGTATCAGCCTAATATTGCATTAATTTCTGGAATTGCGTGGGATCATATTAATGTTTTTCCAACGTATGAGAATTATGTAGAACAGTTTGAAATTTTCATTGGTAAAATTACTAATGGTGGGATTCTCGTTTATAATGAAGATGATTCAGAAGTAAAACGAGTTTGCGACGCCGCGACAAACCCAATTCGAAAATTAGCGTATCATACTCCAAAATATAGCGTTAGCGATGGTGTGACACTTCTAGAAACTCCAGAAGGCGATATGCCTATTGAGGTTTTTGGATCGCATAATCTTAATAATTTGGCTGGAGCCAAATGGATTTGCCAAAATATGGGCGTTGATGAAGCTGATTTTTATGAAGCGATTGCCAGTTTTAAAGGCGCTTCAAAACGATTGGAAAAAATAGCCGAAAGCAAAACGAAAGTAGCCTATAAAGATTTTGCACATTCACCAAGCAAAGTGGCCGCAACTACAAAAGCAGTAAAAGAGCAATATCCAAACCGGACTTTAGTGGCTTGTTTAGAATTGCATACGTATAGCAGTTTGAATGCGGAATTCCTGAAAGAATACGAAGGTGCATTGGAATATGCTGATAAAGCAGTAGTTTTTTATTCGCCGGATGCGGTAAAAATCAAACAGCTGGAAGAAGTTACATACGACCAAATTGCAAATGCTTTCAATAGAAAAGATTTAATTATTTATACCAATCCGAAAGATTTCAAAGACTATTTATTCAACTTAAATCTTGAAAATACTGCTTTGTTGTTGATGAGTTCCGGTAATTATGGCGGATTAAACTTTGATGAAGTAAAGGAATTGATAAAATAAGTAGTGATATGAGTGATGCTATTATAATTTGTAAAACTACAAGTGAAAATCCGGATTTCATAAATCTCGTATCTGCACTAGATAAAAGTTTGTGGGAACGTTATCCGGAATTGAAAGCAGATTATTGGGGGAATAATATTTTGGAATTAAATCCAAATGTGTTATTATTTATTTGGATAACAAAGCGGTGGCTTGTGGTTGTTTTAAAAAATACAATAAAAATACAATTGAAATAAAACGAATGTTTGTTTCGCCTGAAGCTAGAGGGATCGGTTTAGCGCAAAATATTTTACGTGAATTAGAGCTTTGGGGACATGACTTAGGATATTTATTTTCTGTTTTGGAAACTTTATACAAACAAAAGGAAGCTATTGCTTTGTATCAAAAAACGGGATATACAATAGTTGATAATTACGAGCCTTACGTGGGCTTAGACAAAAGTATTTGCATGGAGAAACAAATTTAAACAATAACATGAATGGCTGAAAATTCCTTTTTTCCTATTACCAATTGGTCCGAAGATGATAAGCCGCGAGAAAAACTGATGCTCAAAGGCAAAAGTGTTTTGAGCGATGCCGAATTGATTGCCATTTTGATTGGTTCAGGAAGCAGAAACGAGTCAGCTGTTGATTTAAGCAAACGGATTTTGGCAAGTGTAGATAATAATTTAAATGCATTAGGGAAATTATCTTTGTCGCAGCTCATGCAATTTAGAGGAATAGGGGAGGCGAAAGCAATTTCTATCATTGCAGCTTTAGAATTAGGAAGACGCCGAAGAGGGGAGGATGCAGTGGAATTGAAGAAAATCACTTCGAGTAAAATCATATTTGAAATTATGCAGCCTATTATTGGCGAATTGCCGCATGAAGAATTTTGGATTATCTACATGAATAATTCAAATAAGGTCATTTCGAAATCGCAGTTGAGTAAAGGCGGAATCACAGGGACATTGGTTGATATTCGCATCGTTTTTAAAACGGCGCTCGAAATAGGAGCTACAGCTTTGATCTTGTGTCACAATCATCCTTCGGGAACATTGATTCCCAGTGATGCTGACAAACAGATTACAAGGAAATTAAAATTGGCAGGCGATACTTTAGAAATAAAAGTGTTGGATCATCTCATTGTGACTGAAACCAGTTATTACAGTTTTGTAGACGAAGGAATATTTTAAAAATATAAAATGAAACAAACACATATAAAAGACGTTTTTTTTGATTTAGATCATACGCTTTGGGACTTTGATAAAAATTCAGAGTTGACATTCCAAACTATTTTCGATAGAAATCATCCTACAATAGAAACAAAGCAATTTATTGAAAAGTATGTACCGATAAACCAAGAATGTTGGAAGTTGTATCAATATGATAAAATTACCCATGAAGAATTGCGTTATAATCGACTCAAACATTCTTTTGATGCTATAAATTATTTGATTTCCGATGAAGAAATTGATGCAATAGCAAATGATTATATTTGTTTTTTGCCAGAGAATAATCATCTTTTTGATGGAACAATCGAACTTTTAGAATATTTGAAACCGAAATATAATTTGCATATTATAACCAATGGTTTTGCCGATGTTCAATTTAAAAAATTAAATAATTCGAAAATCGGTTCCTATTTTCAGACGATTACTAATTCTGAAATGGCAGGAGTAAAAAAACCAAATCCTATTATTTTCGATTACGCTATAGATTTGGCTAAAGCCCAAAAAGAACATAGTATTATGATCGGCGACAGCTTAGATGCGGATGTTCAAGGAGCGTTAGATGCGGGTTTAGACGCTATTTATTTCAATGAAGGGTGTATGACTGTTGAAGATCATATCAAACAAATTAATCATTTATTAGAACTTAAAAAATATTTATAAATATGAAAAAGCAATTTTTATTAGTAGTACTACTCGTTGTTAGTTATACTTATTCTCAATCTGTAAACGATTATAAAGCTTTTATTGTTCCCGTTAAATATGATTTTTTAAAAGGAGAAAATCAATATCGTTTGAATACACTAACTAAATTTAATTTGAATAAAGCCGGTTTTAATTCGTTTTACAACAATGAAACTATTCCGGTAGAATTTAATGACAGATGTGGTTTGCTATATGTTGATGTTGTTAAAGAGAATAGTTTTTTGACAACAAAACTCTACATAACCATGAAGGATTGTAATGACAAAATTATATTTCAATCCGCCGTTGGGAAAAGTAAAGAAAAAGAGTACCAAGTTGCCTACACTGAAGCGTTGAATGAAGCATTTCAGTCCATTAACAACTTGCAGTACAAGTACAGTGGTCAAAAGATTGCGAAAACTGAATCTGGTAGTGAATTAGAAGTAAGTAAGCCTGTTTCTAATCCTGTAGCTAGAGTCGAAACACCAGTTGTAAGTACACCAAAGATTATAAGTAAAACAGATGCTACTTTGCTTTACGCACAAGCCACCGCTAATGGATATCAGTTAACTGATACTACTCCAAAAGTGATTATGAAAGTTTTTAGCACATCAAATAAGGGCTGTTATATTGCTGTAAAAGGGGATATTCAGGGAGTTTTAATACTAAAAAATAATGAATGGTTTTTTGAATATTATCAAAACGACCAGCTGTGGTCTGAAATAATAGCGGTTAAGTTTTAGATAAAAACTTTGTATTTACTAAAATAGATAAGAAAACGTATTTAGCAATAAATACGTTTTTTTTATGATTTGATTTTAATAACCGTATTTGTTTTTCCATCGGTTTTTTAAGAACTCTCGTGTAATGTTTTCTCTTGAGTTATTTCCAGGAATATATATGGGATTATTGGATAAGGCTTCTGGTAGGAATTCTTGTTCTGCGAAATTATTGATATAATCATGAGCATATTTATATTCTTCACCATAACCCAATTCTTTCATCAACTTAGTAGGAGCATTGCGTAAGTGAATAGGTACCGGTAGATCTCCGGTTTGTTTTACAAGCTGTTGCGCAGTTCCAATTGCCAGGTACGACGCATTACTTTTTGGGGATGTCGCGAGATAAACTGCACATTGACTCAAAATAATTCTACTTTCTGGATATCCAATTGTAGCTACAGCCTGAAAAGTATTATTAGCCATAATAAAAGCTGTTGGATTGGCATTCCCTATATCTTCACTGCTTAGAATTAGCATTCTTCGCGCTATAAACTTGACATCTTCACCACCTTCAATCATTCTCGCGAGCCAGTAAACTGCTCCATTAGGATCACTTCCTCTAATGGATTTTATAAAAGCAGAAACAATGTCATAATGTTGTTCACCGGTTTTGTCATATAAAACGGTATTTTGTTGTGCCAAAGAGAAAACCAAATCATTAGTGATATTAATTTCGTCTTCATTTGAAGCATTTACAACAAGTTCAAAAATATTTAATAGTTTACGTCCATCACCGCCGGAAAGTCTCAATAAAGCCTCGGTTTCACTTAAAATAATATTTTTTTTAGATAAATAAGTATCTGTTTTCATTGCACGTTCTAGCAAAGACTCTAAATCATGTTTGGTAAATGCATTCAAAACGTACACTTGACAACGAGATAGCAATGCAGGAATTACTTCAAAACTCGGGTTTTCAGTAGTGGCGCCGATAAGGGTAATCCACCCTTTTTCTACTGCAGCCAATAGGGAATCTTGTTGCGATTTACTAAAACGATGAATTTCATCAATGAATAAAATAGGATTTCTAGCAGTAAATAAACCACCACTTTGCTTCGCTTTTTCAATCACCTCGCGAATGTCTTTAACACCCGAGTTGATCGCGCTCAAAATATAAAATGGTCGTTTTGATTCCTGTGCAATAATTTGTGCTAAAGTAGTTTTTCCAGTTCCCGGTGGTCCCCAAAAAATTAATGAAGGGATAATCCCTTTCGCAATTTGTTGTGTCAATGAGCCATTTGGTCCAACCAAATGGGATTGACTGATGTAGTCTTCTAATTTTTGTGGTCGTATGCGTTCCGCAAGTGGTGCTTCCATAATGTAAAATTACAGTTTTTTTAATTACTAGATTCAACTAACTAATGCAACTTTTAGGGTGTATGTAAAGACATTTTTTCAAAAGAAAGGACTTTTAAAAAGCCCTCTCTCTCGAATGGAATAAATGTTCTTTATTTGCTCCT